>DCBH01000019.1 GCA_002313415.1 Flavobacteriales bacterium UBA1112 | reverse complement strand
AACGACCAACTTGTCAGCGTATTGTGCTGACTGACCAAATTCATTTTCCCACGTCACGCGGAAGACATAGACCCCCGGAGATATCTGCTCCCCAGATGAAGGTCTTAAATCCCAGGTCATCACATCATCACGAAACCCGAGAACTTCCCCTTCAAAAGTCTGTTGGTGGACTCGATGTCCCTGAGTGTTGAATACTCCTAGAGTTACTTTGGCCGCTTTGCAAGCTTGATTGGCCGTCATGCGAAATGTGACCTGACTCGACGTGGGGTTGGGGTAGGCCATGACCTCCTCCAAAGCGACTTCAAGGGAAGACGCAACGATGAAGTGCGTTTCCGCAGCAGCGCTGTTGTTGGCCACGTCCCATACTTTCAATTCGAGATGATGCTCTCCTTCACTTAAATTTTGAAAAGGGAAACGGATGCTTCCTTGGCGGTAAGTATCCAAATCAGAAACAAAATATTCGTTCAAAACAAAGGGTCGACTGGCATCTCCATCCAAAATGGCCTTGGCATCGTGCCCAATGCCATTTCCCGAGGTATTGATGCCACTTTCATCAAAAATTCGTGCGAAAAGCCAAGGGTCTTCGTGAACGACATCCCCTGCTTTAAACAGAGTGTCATTGATGTATAACTCTACCTCAGGGCCCTCGTCGTCCAACGACGGATTGTCAGAAGTTCCTCCAATGATGAAGTCCTCCGTGTACCCATGGGCATCCATTTGATTAGACAGAGCGTAGCAACTGATTCGCCCTGGTCCATAAGTGTAATTCAAATCTCGAGGCACAATGAATCGGAATTCAAACGTACCCTGAACCACAGACGCCAATCCCTTGTGCAAAATGTTTTGAAACACCTCATATGTGAAAGGCCCTTCGCTAAGGTCGTTGTCCAATGTGGTTACGGAAGCTCGTTTGTCAAATACAGTAGGCACAACCACTCCATCAAATTCCGAGAGCACATCACCTTGGGCATTTCCAACGTATCCGCGAATGACCACTTCATCCAATGAGCGCATGGTATCCGGCACTTCGGTGAAATACACATGCTTGGCGGGATATGCCAGCTCCAAGGCAGGATCTCCCATGAGGCTAAAGTTGCGACTGTTTGTGTGAGATGTGATTTGCTCTGAATTCTTCGTGTCGCGGTAGATGTCCCCCAAGCGTCGCCCTTGTGTATCGTCAAGGGCAGTCTCAAAAAAGGCCCTGTTTACCTGTTGATTGCCAGAACTGTAAACTGTTCTTGTGGTGGTCAAAAGCGCCACACCTCCGCCTTGCGGATTGAATAAAATGGCCTCTCCAGCGGAGTATATGTCTGGATCGTCGTACCGGAACAATTCACATGTCGCAGTCATGAAAACTGGCAATCGGCGTAAGTTGGTCCAGGCATTGATGGTCTCCAGATTCAGAATGCGTTCGTGTGCCCAGCCGCGCTCACCTCCGTGCCCAATGTAGTTGACAATCAGTGCCCCTTCATCAACGCGCCTTGCAATCTCCGCGGTGGCATCCTCATAGCGCTCTCCTCCAGGCGTGTTGGTCTGAACATATGCGTCTGGATACACCTTGACCACATCGAATTCGTTGTGATTTGATCGAAGGGTGTTGCTGTGCTCCTCGCTGTTTTCCATGTACCGGTGACCGTCTTGATTGTTGCCATCTTGGTCGTCAGAAACAAACAACACGCGGTTTCGCCATGGACCAAACGTGCTTGTGCCGTTGGGATCCAAACATGATGCAACGTCTGCTGTCTCCTCATATTCCCCCATGTACGTCGCCACCTTCGTGACCACCGACATCGCCGAGGCCATATTCGAAGCCGGTATGCGCCCCACCCCAAATTGGAGCAAATCTTCGGGACGCTCTCCTTGACCCTCTGCCACCAAAGCGAAGTAATCGTCCGAAATGTAGCTCGTGGTGGTCTGCAGAGACTCGGATGAATAGTGACCCACAATGGTCGCTCCATTGCCTTGAACATTGCGATTGTTGTACGAGGCATCTCCCAACAGTGTCAGATAGCGAGGTGCTTGAATCGCTCCATCACTTAACTCTGCACGGTCCGTCAACATCATCATGAGCATCTTGATGGCTGTGGGGTCCGCCACCCCTGAACTGAAGGCATCAAAAACATCTTGTTGAGGAACGACTGCAACGCGCAGGCCCCTCGATGCGTGCATACGAGCCAGTGAATCGGCCGCTTCAATGAGGCTAGGAACAGTCACAATCACATCGTCCACTTCCCCAAGGGTATGAACATTGCTGTTGCCGACGGAACCCAATGCTTTCGGCCTGAGGGCCGCAGCCCATCGAAATGCGCAGTACCGCCTAGGCTCTGCATCTACCGCATCCTGCCATGCCGTGCTGCCATTGGAACTTGAAATGGGCATTTGCCTCACTTCTAATGGATGTGACACATTCCAGACTTCGTCTGGCATCCCACCTCCCAAAACATATTCAGCTCCGAAAATTGCATTTCCATCGGCATCGAAAGGCAAACCATTGATGTGCATTTGGCCAGAGGTAAAGACCAAATTTTGCGGGACTTGATAAGTCAAATAATCAATCCATGCATTGCTGTCATCTGTGCCAGGAGAGAATGTCGCCAGGACCTGAATCCCTGATTGCGACATCGCAGCTGTCATTTCTCCTCCCACGTATCTCGCAAACAACAGAGATGACGGGGACAACAAGTTGTCTGTAAGCGTCACAGATTGATCCTCAAATTGGTATTGTAGCTGAGACGCACTGCCTGCGCCAATGCTGCGCATGGCCGCACCAAAACGCACAGTAGCCGTTCCACCTTGGACCGCATGGTCCAGTGGAATGTTCCAAGTTGCCGTGTTGGCTCCCAATGCCGACAAACGACTCCCGAACCAATTTCGACCCGAACGAATCAAATTGACATCGTGGTCCTCGCGCACCCCGTAAGCCAGGTGTCGAGTGCGGATTTCTTCCACCTCTCCCACCCAGTCATTCTCCAGCTCCATGCTCGTCAGCTCCAGTGAACTTGGCGCATCCAAACGCAAAAACCATTTGGCAGTATCTCCCCAAAGTGCCGCCTCGTGTGTCCAGCCGTCCTCTTGATTCCAATTCCATGTTTCATGCGACGATGCGTACCAGCAAAGCTCATCTCCTGGATCAAACGTCCCATCGTCAAGCCCGCGAAGAACCACCCGTTGCTGAGGGACATCTAGGGGGCGATCCTCATCGTTGTCCAGTGGAAGATGTCGGCCGCCACGACCAAACAATCGAAGCTGTGAAGGATTCACCGAGGATGGCTCAATGCCAGCTGCGATAAGTTCATCATACCCCAGACAATGCACTCCCTCTTCGGTGGTGGCATAGGCATACCAATCTCCGGATGCCCGAACACTTGTGACAGGCCAATCCCGAGCAACACGATGTCCCCCATTCGGCGACGAACCGAGAATCGCGTTTATCGATGCCAATCGTTCCCAATGCCCTCGGTGATGGCGAACCAAAGGTCCTGTTCCGCGCAGAAAAGTTTGAACTCCATGATCAATGGCATTCCACACCCAAGGCTCCCAATGCTTGCTTCTCCATCGCTCTTCAATCAACGCCAGAACTTCTGCCTCCACGGGCACCCAAATCTCTTCGACATGAAGCTCTTCTACTCCTGACCAATTTTCTGCAATTGGCGATTGCCAAGTCGTTGTGACTTTGCGATCAGATTGAGAAACAAATTCTGCAATTTCATTTTCATTCCAGGCCAAGTCAACACGAACGACGAGTCCTTCGTCACTCACATTTTCAAACGTTTGGGCCATGAACTTCTCGCCACCCGATAACCCGCACAACCAAAGACAAATGCCGAGGGTAGCGCACGAAAAGGACCGCCACACACGTTGAGATGTGAACAAACTCCATGCAAGACAGGAAAGGTCAGCGCGTGTATCGTGCATTTTCGCAAAGAAGTTTAAACCCATGATGCTTCTGTATACAAGCACTTTTACGCACAAAGGTGCGTCATATTGTGCCTCGCTTCGCCAAACAGGGCCATGCACTGTGAAACCGACGACCGTCTTGGCTTTGGCCGAGCATACCTCGGCAAATTTCCGTAACATTGTGGGTTCAATACTTTGTTGGAAGATGACGAAATTCACCACTTGCCTCCTGCTCTTTGCGATGACTGCCACGCTTTTCGTCGGACTAACACCCCATGAAGCCCAAGCGCAAGACCCAGAATTCTCGCAATTCTATTCCAACCCTCTGTTGCTCAATCCGGCGTTTGCAGGCACTGCGCGTGGCCCGCGTGTTGTGATGTCCCACCGCAACCAATGGCCGTCGATGAGTGGGGCTTTTGTCACACAAGCGGTTGGATACGACCAACATTTCAACTCCATTTCAGGAGGGTTAGGACTTGTCGTCATGAATGACCAAGCAGGTCAAAACACGTTGACCACAACCCGCATCACCGGGATGTACTCATACCAGCAAGCCATCACGCGTAAATTGTCATTGCGGATGGCTTTGGAAGCCAGTTATTTCCAGAAGGCTTTGGATTGGAGCAACCTCACTTTTGGCGACATGATTGATCCGCGAAGGGGATTCATTTACGAGACTGCCGACACCCCCCGAGGAGAGAATGTGAAAAAGGTCGACTTTGGAGCGGGACTGCTGGCCTTTACTGAAAAATTCTATGCTGGCGTGGCAGGTCACCACCTCAACGAACCTAACGAAAGTTTGGTGGTTGGAACAAGTCGACTGCCCATGAAAATTACAGGTCATGCCGGAGCAAAACTCCCACTCCAGCGGAGCGTAAAAGGCGTTGAGGCTTGGATTTCTCCCAACGTTCTTTACCGACGTCAAGGTGAATTTCAACAATTGAACATGGGAGTTTACGTGAGCAAAGGTCCACTTGTGGCTGGAGTTTGGCATCGTGGCTTTTTCTCTGCCGACACTCGCGACGCCCTGATTGTACTGTTGGGGGTTGAAACCTCCCTAATGCGCTTTGGATACAGTTACGACATCACCATTTCAGACTTGACGCCTGCAACAGGAGGTGCGCACGAATTAAGCTTGAGCATGCGATTTTCTTCGCCTCAGCGTTCCAAATTCAGAACAATTTCCTGTCCGACGTTTTGATTTGAAAAATGTACTTCTACTTGAAACCTGAATATTGAACCTGCACAAAATGACGCAAAAGCACATTTATGGCTTGCTCTCAGTCGCCATGGGGCTCCTAACCTTGAATGGTTGTTATTACGAGCGATCAGGAGCCACTGGTTGGGCGTATAACTTCCAAGAGAACGGCGGCTTTGAACGTACGCCATATTTTGAACAGGAAACAGGCCCTGGCCTGATTTTCGTTGAAGGAGGAACGTTTACCATGGGTCAAGTTGACGACGACCTGAACTACGCTTGGGACAACATCCCGCGCCGCACAACTGTGTCGTCCTTTTACATGGATGAGACCGAAGTGACCAATCACTTTTGGACTGAATACCTTTCATGGTTACAAAGGATCTACGGCTCATCGTACCCCGAAATTGTAGAACGGGCTCTGCCGGACACAGCAGCTTGGAGAAACAAGTTGGCCTACAACGAACCCATGGTCAACTTTTATCTGCGCCATCCAGCCTACAGAGACTACCCAGTTGTAGGAGTTAGTTGGCTGCAAGCCAATGATTTTTGCAAGTGGCGTTCAGATCGTGTGAATGAAGGAATTCTCGTTCGTGAGGGCCTTTTGGTTCACAACCCTGACGCTCAAATTGACGAAGAGCACTTCACAACTGAAACCTACCTCTCAGGTCAGTACCAAGGTGAGCGTCTTCGAGAAGGTCTTCCTAGCTACGGCTTGAATACAGAATTCAGAGATGTCCGGATGGAGGACGGCGTACTCTTACCTAACTACCGTTTGCCCACAGAGGCAGAGTGGGAATTCGCGGCTCTCGGGCTCATTGGAAACAGCCTTGGAGAACTTGTTGCCGAGCGCAAGACCTATCCTTGGAATGGCCATTTTGTCCGCAACGGAGATAGTCGAACAGGAGGATATGGAAGCATCAATGCCAATTTTGTGAAAGGCCGTGGTGATTACATGGGGGTGGCAGGTGCGCTCGACGATTTTGGTGACATCACTGTCAATGTTTATTCATACGCCCCCAACGACTACGGCTTGTTCAACATGGCTGGAAACGTAAATGAATGGGTGCTCGATGTGTACCGTCCGCTGTCCATCCAAGACAACAATGAATTCCGTCCATTTAGAGGAAATGTCTATCAAACAAAACGACTTGATGCAGAAGGAAATCCCGTTGACAAGTACGATTACGTGGTCTACAACATTCCTGGGGTAAAGCAATTCATCAAGACATATAGACAAGAGGGCAAATCCGTAGGAATCTTCACCCCTGAGGATGCAGATTTGATGGACAATTTGACCTCAAAAGTGGATGAAGCTGAGCAGCGTTTGACAGATCAGCGTTTTGAGGAAGCCCAAACGCTGATGCAAGACGCAATGGACCTTATCGTAGACAGCGATGCCCTCGCTGCAGCTGACCTGAGAAAGGGATTCAGCAACAACATCGACGCTTTGCCAGGTGAAATGCAAAAGCGAAATGAATCGCTAGAAGAAAATCTGAATCGAACCAACTATCGCATTGCAGACAACATCGACTACCTCGATGGTGACCGCAACAGTTCTTTTGAATACCCGGCTCAGTCAGCCGAGGAGGATGAAAAGAAGGACAAGCGAGTCTACAACTACGGCGGTTCCACTCTGATTAGCAACCGCAGCAGAGTTTATAAAGGGGGCGGCTGGGATGATCGCGCTTACTACCTCATCCCTGGAACGCGCCGATATCTCGATGAACGACAAAGCTCAGCATCCATTGGGTTCCGTTGCGCCATGGACCGTGTCGGAACGCCTGTTCCGTTTGGCGGGCAATGATTCAATACGTCCCCAAGGTCACGTCAACAACTTGAACGTAAGAAACCCCACAGCTTGGCTGTGGGGTTTTTCTTTGCTGGAACATCTTCAAGGATGATGAAGCTCCACCCGGACACCCTAGCACAATTGCTTTCCCTTCGAGACTCGGCCGAAGGCGTGTCCACCGACACTCGATCGCCGCTGGAAGACAAAATGTTCATCGCTTTGCGAGGAAAGAATTTTGATGGAAATGCCTTCGTCAAGAGTGCACTCGAACAAGGGGCATCCCATGCTGTAACCTCAAGTCGGCAATGGATAGGGACCGACAATGTCACTGTTGTAGAGGACGAACTTGGAGCGATGCAAGCTTTGGCACGTGCTTACCGACGCCGATGGGACTGTCCAGTGCTCGCCATGACTGGAAGCAACGGCAAAACCACAACCAAAGAACTCATTCGAGATGTTTTGTTTGCAAGGTTCGAAGTACATGCCACGCATGGCAACCTCAACAACCACATTGGAGTTCCTTTAACTCTGCTCAATGCGCCCGCCAAACCTCAATTTGTGATTGTAGAAATGGGAGCCAACCATCGACAAGAAATCGAAATGCTCGCGACCATCTCCGAACCAAACCACGGCTACATCACCAACATTGGACTTGCACATTTGGCAGGCTTTGGGGGAGAGCAAGGCGTGTATCTGGGAAAAAAGGAATTGTTCGACCATTTGGCCAAACATGATGGGACAGCCTTTGTCCAACTGGGAGACGACAAAGTGGTCCGCGCAAGTCAGGGAGTCGCTTCATGCATTGATGTTCCTACCCCGAAATGGAGTTGGACAACGCGACCAGGTGGCGGCGGATACGCCACACGCAACGACAAATCCATTGAGGTCAATCTTGAAGGAAGGTACAACTTGGCCAATGTGGTGGCTGCCGTGACCATTGGTGAACATTTTGGTGTGGCCTGGGAAGATGTGCGGAACGCCATTTCCACCTACGTGCCCTCCAACCATCGCTCGCAATCGATGTCCACGGAACACAACTGGGTCATTCTCGATGCCTACAATGCAAATCCCTCGAGCATGAATCTCGCCCTGTTAGACTTTCAAGAGCGGAGACATGCAGCGCCCTTGGCCATTTTAGGTGACATGGCAGAACTCGGAGACGCGAGCGCTGAGGCCCACCAAAAGGTGGCTCACAATTGCTTGTCCGGAGGTGTTGAATTGTGGAGTGTAGGGACATCGTTTGGGGACATTTTCACCTCAAATCCCGAAGATTCTTGGACACACTTTGATTCGATTGACCATTTGACTGTACATCTCCGAAAAAATCCAATCCGTGAACGACAAATCCTATTGAAGGGCAGTAGAAGCGCAGCGCTCGAAAGGCTCCTTCCTTACTTGTGACGGACGTTATCTTTGCTTGCATGTCTTTGATTGAAGAACTACAATGGCGCGGTCTGCTCCACGACATCATGCCCGGAACCGAGACTCTCATTGCGGAAGAGTGCGTAAAAGCATATGTGGGTTTCGACCCTACGGCAGACAGCCTTCACATCGGAAATCTCGTACCCATCATGTTGCTCGTTCATTGGCAACGTGCAGGTCACATCCCTGTCGCACTTGTAGGAGGTGCCACGGGCATGGTAGGTGACCCCAGTGGCAAGACAGCTGAGCGCCAATTCTTGGATCTTGAAGTTCTGGAACACAATCTCGCCTGCCAACGAGCACAGCTCGAGAAATTTTTGGACTTTGAAGGAGACAATGCCGCCATGGTGGTGAACAACTTCGATTGGTTCAAGGATTTCAAATTTCTCGACTTCATCCGCGATGTAGGAAAACACATTACCGTGAACTACATGTTGTCCAAGGAAAGTGTGAAAAATCGTCTGGAAAGCGGGATGAGCTTCACTGAATTTACGTATCAGTTGGTGCAGGGCTACGACTTTTACCACCTGTGGCATACGCATGGGGTCAAAGTCCAAATGGGTGGAAGTGACCAATGGGGCAACATGGTTACTGGTACCGAATTGATTCGGCGTAAAGGCAACGGTCAAGCCTATGCCATCACAGCGCCATTGATTACCAAAGCGGATGGCTCAAAATTTGGCAAAAGCGAGGGAGGAAATGTATGGTTGGACAGAAACCGTACCTCGGCTTACAAGTTTTACCAGTACTGGATCAATGTTGCCGACGAAGACGCTTCGCGCTATTTGCGACTCTTTACGTTGCTGTCGCGCGAAGCGATTGAATCCATAGAATCCACCCACAGTAAAGACCCCAGCAGGCGCTCCATGCAAAAAGCACTTGCGGAAGATGTCACCCTCCGCATTCACGGTCAAAAGAACCTAAGTACGGCCATAGCAGCAAGCAATTTGCTCTTTGGGAAGAGCTCCGAGAAGGACCTTCGAGATCTGCCAGAGTCGGAGCTACTCAGTGTCTTTGCAGGCGTCCCGCAGCGAACCGTGTCGCGTGAAGACATCGATGCTGGGATTGGAATCATTGATCTGCTGGCGCGAGGAGACGATGCATTCCTCGCGAGCAACGGGGAGGCTCGAAGAGCACTCAAAGAAGGCAGTGTAAGCGTCAACAAAGTCAAGGTGAATGACAGCCGTTTGGTGAGTGCGGACGATGTCATTGGGTCCGGACTCATCTTGTTGCAGCGCGGAAAGAAAAATTACTTTTTGGTGAGGGTGCGTTGATTGCTTGGCATATTGAAGCCAAAATCAGCCATTACCCGATCAATTGCACAAGTTCTCTCCCTTCTACGAGGTACAAAAAAACCACGAGAAGCACAGAAACAGCCAAGCCAATGGTGGCTTTTCCGAAGTCCGTCAACACCATGGTCCAAACCTTTTTGCCATCTTGATTCGCTTCGTCTAGACGTAGACGCAATGCAACCTCTCTGCCTGCAAGCATCCCGAGAAACACCCAAGTCGTGCTCATGGGAATTTTAGCCCCGATACCAAGTGTATCAAACTTGAACAACAGCAACACCAACCCATAGAAGAGATCGATGAATGTGGCCGATCGAATGTCCTGAGTGTTGGTTTTTTCTCGGACTATTTCCTGAATCTTCCCCCCCCTGCGGAAGAAAATGTACCCCAACATGGCCAAAAGGACAAAGAGCGCGAACAAAAAGGTGCCTAAACTCACCTCTCTCGGATCTCCGAGGTAGACCATAATGTTGACCAAATCTTGAGTCAGCCATTGGCTCCACAAAAACCCCGTAGAAGTCCATTGCAACCCAGTCCACAACCGACGATTGGTCCACAAACCAAAGTCCTGCCCGTTCAAGGGATAACGCATGAAAAGACGTTCCGTGACCTTACTCAATGCAATGAATGCGACGATTGCAAAGGTGAATGCCACGCCATAGCCTCCGAGGCTTTTGACCAACATTTGAGGCAGGGCCTTGGGAGCAAAAAACGTAAGGACGAGGAAGGTGGTGCTAACTGGAATGCCAAGTCGTGTGATGAACAACAGGGCCAACGGCGGAAGCACATACCACGCACTGATTGTAGGAAACGCTGTTTCACCTTGAAAAATGCCGTCGTATTTACCAAAGGTCAAATCATCACCCTTGCCACCTAGATACTCTCCGTAGCCAAAATATCCGAGGGCAACGACAATGGCCATGATTGAGCCGGCGAACAACCACAGTTGCCACCACTTTCGCTTCTCGTTAGAAACGAGAAACGTACCCAAAGTCTGGATGCTGTCGTTGCCCACCACAGAGTAGGCAGCAAGCGAAAATCCAAGCAAAGCGAAAACAGATTCCACGAGCGGGGTGTTTGCGGCAGCAAGATGACCTCAGAATCTCAGTTGAGCAACCCTAAGACATGAAGAATTCAAGGAGTCGCCAACAAACTGCAACCTCGGATTTCAGATTCGTCCTGTCGCCCAAGCAAAATCAAACCTTCATCCGTCAGGTTTGCTGCATCACCAGTCGCCAAGAAAGCGCAGCTATGTACGTTGGCCAAATCCACCACATCCAATCGACCCACCCGATTTTGAAGCCCTAAAGATTGTGGGTCGCGGACTTCCCTCACCAAAGGCTTCACCCATTGCGGGAATTCGTGATGAATTCCGTCCTTCGCGTAACCTTGTGACATCATCTCAGTCATGCCGTATTCAGATGCAATGTGAATCTTTGGAAGCACTGACCTGATTCTGTCATGGACCTCTTCTCGAATCGGCTCCCTACCGCGGCCCTTCATTCCTCCAGTCTCCATCAAAGTGACTCGCTGCCAAGGAATCTGTCCCACAAATTGCGGATCTCTCCGCAAAGAATCCATCCAATCCAGAATGGCCCAGGTCACCCCGAACAACATCAAAGGTTTGGCATGAGATTGGGCGAAGTGAGCCAACAACTTCGCCCTCAATGCCTTGTGGTCATTCATGAACATGCCCTCCTCACTCTCGCCGGCCTGATCCATAAAGTCTTTGACCATGGTCAACAAGGATGCATCCCCGCGGCCCAGATACCCTGGCAGCAACCCAATCCACGACCACTTAGAGACGTCCTGAGACCATTGGTTGCGCCACGCCAAGCGAGATACATGCGCATACCACGACAGCCCGCAATCATCCATCCAGTGCTCCGCACGAGATGGTGTCTCGGAGGTGCCAGAGCTCCGAAATGCGAAGTGCTTCTTCCAATCACCTGATTTGACGACATGCGTTTTGAAAATTTCCACGGGGAGGAATGGAATGGCCTCAATTGTCGAGACGTCCTCGGGTCGAACATTTACAGCCTTGACGAATTCGCGATATGTCGAATTTTGACTCGCCTGCCAGCGAAAAAGAGCAAGGGCATGGTCCACAAATTCATCTTTGCTGCCGTCTTGCATCCACGACCAAAGCCTCAAGCGCACCTCTCCCATTGAAGCGGTCAATCCCCAATCTTGAAAAGCGCGTGGCATGAATGCAAGTTCGGAACTCTTGAGTGACGTTCCGTAACATTGTGGTATGTCAATACGTTTTATCATCGCTGGGACGGCAATACTTTGGCTGGTCGCATGCTTGCCAGAAAGGCAGTATGCCGATGAACCGACATTGGCTTTTGAGTCCTTTGAACCACGCAATGATGGCACCGCCACAATGACACTGAGATTCACCGATGGTGACGGGAATGTCGGCTTGACGCAAGCCGATACATTGCCGCCGTTTTGTCCGACATGCCTCCATCACTACAATTTGATCGGAGAATATCAAGAATGGAGAGACTCAGCGTGGCATGTCCCCGAATTGATTGTGCCCTATGCTTATCGCGTTCCCGTCGCGGAGCCTACAGGGTCTAGCCCTGCGTTAGAAGGGACCATTGCCATTGAATTGACCTCCTGGTTCGTGATGGGGAACGATGCAGATTCGGTGCGTTTTTCCTGGACCCTGTGGGACCGTGATTTAAATCCAAGCAACACCGCCATGTCAGATGCCGTTGCGACACCCTGAACGAAATCACACTCTTTCCTCGGCACCAGAAAGCTCTGAACTTACATGGGCGATTCGGTCCCCACATTCTTCCAAAGATGACAGAAGGTCATTGTAAAGGATGCCGCTCATTGCCGGATACTTTCCTTTTTCCACATCTTGAATGTGCCTCTCACGCAACTTGACTTGGAGCGCATTGATTTTCCCTTCGACCTCGGCGACCGCCTCGAGATCGACATCTGAAGATGTCAGTTGTACATCCATGACTTTGATGGCCTCCCGAAGAAGCTCAATCATCAATAGGAGGTTGGTGCGCTGCTTCGGCATGAAGTAAACCCCCTCTCTCGCTTTGGCGTCCATTTGCCAGGCCATACTCAACAACGTGTCGCCGACTCGCTCAAAGTCGGGGTTGATGGCTGATAACGCCGCCAGGCGAGAGCTCAATTCAGGGCTGAGCTCCTGTTGAGCAATTCCTGCCAAATGAATTGACACTGTCTGTTCGATGCGATCCGTACGCTCCTCCCACTTGATCAAGTTGTGGAGCACATCCGCCCTGTCCCCTGGTTCCAACAATCCAAAAAGTTCTTCTACCCCATGGGTCATCCTTCGAAGCAAGGAAGCACTCCGACGAAAATCGTTCAACACCTCTTCCAAACTCAAACGCGCATCCACAATTTGACCGGGAATAGCGGTGGTCAGGGTCGCTTCACTTTCCAAATCTTCACTCCACACCAACGTCTTGGAAAGCTTAACCAACGTCTCCGTGAATAAGCCCATCAGCAAACCATTCAACACATTGAAGGTCGTGTGGAACATTGCCAGCACATAGCCATTGCGCACCTCTTCGGTATCGGCTGTGCCAAACAAACTAGACAAGGCGTCTGCCATGATTGGGATCAGCCAAATCATCCAAAGCGCACCGAAGACATTGATGAGGAAATGAATGCGAGCGACACGCTTTGCAGTCCGGTTTCCAACCACAGCAGCCAGATTTGCTGTCAGCGTGGTCCCAATGTTCTCGCCAAGAACCATCGCCAGTGCACTTTCCAATCCAATCAACCCAGAGACCATGGCCGCCAAAGTCAAGGCGGTCGCCGCCGAGGACGACTGAATCAAGGCCGTCAACGTAGCGCCAATGAGCATGAACAAGACGTTGGAACCGAGTCCACCCCCCTCTGGAAAAATGGACGTAAACAGCTCTCTCGCTCCTACACTTTCCATTTGGACTTTTAACAAGTTCAATCCAATGAACAGCAAGGCGAAACCAATCATCATGTTGGCGGCCTGCCTTGGCAATCTGCGATCCATGAGGAGCAATGGAACTGCCAATCCTGCGATGGGCAGCGCCAGGTCAGAGAGTGAAAATCCCCCAAGTGACAACACAATCAACCACACAGTGATGGTGGTGCCAATGTTGGCGCCAAACAGGACGCCAATGGATTCACGAATGGTCAACAAACCCGCATTCACCAAACTAACCAAGGTGACCGTGACGGCTGAGCTCGACTGCAAAAGACTCGTGACGAAGACCCCTGTCATCGCTCCCACCCATGTGCTCTGGGTAATGCTGGACAAAAACTCACGGAAGGACGTTGCAGAAGCCCTGCGAATGGCATCGCTTAGGGTCCGCATTCCGAATAGGAATACGCCCAAACCTCCCAGAACACTCAACAACCATTTGATCCAAATCATGAGCTTCCAAGATAAAAGAAGGGCGCCCGGCAGGCGCCCTTCCTCATGTCATATTCTATTAAATCTTTACTCAGAGGCATGTGTTTCCGAAGTCCACGAGGAAGACCAAGAGATCGGCCGTGGTCGTAGCACCATCGCCATTCAAATCCGTAGGACAAGGGTTTGCAATGGTAAATTCACACGAGCCGTCGTCTTGGGTCGCCCCAGCTGTAAAGTTGTCGGCATTGGGATAGGTGCAACCGACGCAGTCAAAGGTGCACTGGCTTTCATCACCAAGAATGGCATTTGCATTGAAGTTGCACGCGTTCGGGTTGTTGCATCCAAAAGCAGAGCTATTCGCAGCACCTGGGGTTCCATTGTCCACCCAAGACGCCTGCCAGTTGCCGCCGACATCGTTGCCATTGCCTACAGGCGTAGATAAGTAGGCGTTCAATATTTCAGGGATGTATTCCAAGGTCGCGCATCCGCCATCTGGGCTTTCAATGTAATTGAAACCGAGAATGCCCTGCGCCGCAGATGGCCAAGCACCACCGTCGTCGTAGGTGACAGCATTGACAGTGTTGCCAAATGCATCACGCAAAGCCAAAGCTTCTCCTGAGTTACTAAAGTTGCCTTGGGTCATCTGGAAGATTTGAGCACCTGACGATGCATAGTTGGCCACACCCGCTTCAGACACCACTACAAGGACGAACTCTCCTGCAGCCATAGATGTCCCTTCTGGGAACACCACACTCAGTTGGTCGTTGCCTCCTGTTGAATTGTAAAATTCAAACCCTGAAATGTCTGCAGCCAAATCCCCGATGTTCAACAACTCCACGAACTCGTAATCGAAATCGTCACCTTGGCTGACGCAGGGGTTGTAATGGATTTCGTTGATGACAATGTTGGGTAAAGTGTAGTAACAAGTGCTGTTGTCCTCAGCCGTCACATTTTCATTGTAATTCAATGCCGTTGGGTCTGTGCAACCAGTGATGACGCAAGAGCCATCGTCGAATGTTGCATCGGGATCATAGTTGTCCGCGGACTCATCCGTACAACCTGAGACATTGGAACACGAGCCATCGTCTTCCGTAGCCAACGCGTCGAAGTTGGGGAAATCAGGATTTGTGCAACCGATACGAACAACGTCCGCGGTATCGCGTGGACACAGTTTCCAGTTCCCAAAGCTGTAGAAGTTGGGGCCTGTGACGCGGTAGTTGCGCCCCTCCTCGACCAGACCAGTCATCACACTGTCCACCACTACACTGTCATTCACAGCATTGTAGCCCAGGGACGCCACCATCCCCTGACCCGTATCGTCACTCAAAGTCCACTCACCAAAGTTGGCCGTGATGCCAGAAACAGTTCCTGTCATTTCCACCAAAACGCATTCCCATTGCTCATCGTTGATGGCTGAAGGCATCAACATTTCAGCTTCGGGCAAGGCATTCCCCGTAGACAACACCGAGGGGACAGCAGAAAGGATTTGACGTAGGCCAAAGACTTCATTGACTGTCCCTGCCACCTCTACTTGATCGCCGATCACCACTCCGGTTCCAATGACCCAAATGGCAGAGTTGGCGCCACTGCCATTTTGAATGACGTAGGATGGTTGACCTGCTAGAGCACCGTTGTTGCCGTACAGAGCAGTCACAGTACCCGACGTCACCACACTTCCTGTGAAGCCTTGGGTTTGTATCTCTTGAATACTCAGGTTGGGGATAAAGATGCACGTTCCATCATCCTCCGTTGCAGAGGGGTCGTAGTTGACGGCTCCTTCATCGGTACAGCCTGTATTGTCCACAGCACATGCCCCATTGAATGTGTGAACACCCAAATTGGTCCAGTCGTTGGAAGGGTTGATGATCCACTCTGTGTCAAGGGGATTGGTCCCCGCGCTCGCAGCCCAGTCACCACCATTTCCAAATGATACCTCAGGCTTGCGAACCAAAGTGGCATTTTGAGTTGCATTGTTTTCACCAGCCACTGCAAAGCCAGAACCTGGATCCGGACCAAAATCGCCAATGGCATCCACAAGTGTGGTGTCACCGCCAGCAATGTTGACCAAGAAATAGGCATCGTCTCCGTTGCTCAAGAACGTGTAGGTCATGTTGGCCACTGCCAAAATGATTGGGTCAGCTGTGGGATGAGCTACGATGTATGTTCCTCCTGCAGGAACTTGGTCCCCGGCTGGGAAGTTGAACGTCCAAAAATCCACATTGTCCGTGATGCTAGGGGACGCTCCGAGGTCGTCACATCCGTTGCTGCAATTGCCAAACGTGTATTCATCCAAGAAAATGGGTGAACTCGTAGGGTTGTACAACTCGATGTATTTGTTGTTGGCCGACCCTTCAGCAACTTCAGAAACAAACAATCCACACTCACCTCCCTCAATGTCGCAGCTGCCGTCATCAATAGACGCCAAATCATTGTAATTCACAGCACCTGCGTTTGTGCAGCCATAAAGAAGTGCATCAGCAGCATCTCTGAGTTGGAACTTAAAGTTGCTGAAGGAAAAGTCTAATGCCCCCGTGATTTGCAATTGGTTGCCCAGTTCCACAAGGCCCGCACCAATCGCATCAAAACCCGCATTGTCTGCTCGAACCTCGCCTGAACCGTCAGACAAAGCCCACTCACCGAAACCGGCATCTGCATTGGACACGACCCCAGTGACTTGGACCAGAACTCCTTCCCAAGGTTCGGCATTGGCATCTGCCGTGGCCAACACTTCAGCCACTGGCAATGCATTCCCTTGGCTGAGAATGACTGTGGAGGGGGTGCCGATCTGCGTTTTGTCAAAGAATTCCGAAACTGCGCCGGTAACCTCTACTTCGTCACCCTGTTGAACGGGGACATCGGGTGAGAAGAGCCAAAGACCACTGTAGGCGCCCTGACCATCCTGAATGCTTACAGCGCTTCCAAAGACACCAGTAACGATGCCCCTCGTCACAACAACGGAGTCCGTAAATGCACCCGTTTCCTGTCCCAACTGGATGTCTGCGATGCTTGTCAATTCAACAATGAGGCAAGACCCATCGTCATAATCTGCAGAAGGATTGAAGTTGGCCGCCGCGGCATTGGTGCAACCGCCAGAACCTACTGTAATGGATGCAACCATTCCCAAAGCTGCGTGAGAACCGATGGAGCAATCGTAGGTATAAACACCTGGTACATTGAAGGTGTAAGAACCGATGCACACTCCGTTAGCGTCACCCGAAACAGGCGCTAGGTAGAAGGCCTCTGGGTTTCCAAATGACTCCCCGGTTTGCGAGTTGATGTCTCCGTTGACGTCGTGCGTCCCACCAAGGTTGGACCACACCACGGTTTGTCCTGGCTCAATGCTCAAATCTGATGGACTGTATTGAAAACTGCTCGCCTCCACAACAACACCGTCTACATTGCATGCATTGTCAAATGTGCAACTTCCATCATCCTGAGTTGCTTCTGAGTTGAAGTTGGTTGCGTTGGGGTTGGTACAACCTAGGACTGCTGCTCCACACCCATCAAACGCGTGAATGGCCAAGTTTGTCCAATCGTTTTGATCCAACACAATCCATTCGCTGTTCTCTGCATCCGTGCCTGCACTGGTGATCCAATCTCCGCCATTCCCTGTTTGCACCGATGACTTGCGAATTATGGTATGATCCTTTGTCCCATTGGCAACGCCAGCCACCTCCCATCCACTGCCCGGATCTCCATTCCAATCACCGACAGCGTCGATTTGAACAAAAGAGGTTTCGTCCCCTTGAACTAGCATGAAGCCGTCGTCACCGTTGGACAGAAAGGTAAAGGTGTGATCTGCTTCTGCGCCAATGATTGGGTCCGCTGAGGGGTGGGCAATGATGTACACATCACCGGGAGCGACAGAGGCGCCCTCAGGAAATGCATTCCAGAATTCGTAAACGCCCGGTGTCGAGGGAGAATTTGATACGCTTGGGAAAGCGTAGCCACTCAAATCCACAACAGCTGAAGTGGGATTGTAAATTTCCAGATATTTATTGTTTGATGAGCCTTCAGCGGCCTCCGAAAAAAAGAGGTTCTCACATTGAGCCCAAGAAGCTCCTGAACTCAAAAAGAGAAGGGCTGAAGCAAGCCAGGTTGAAAAACGCATTGGTTTGGTTTTTTGGGGATTCGTCGAGCAAAAGTAGGTATTCCAAGACTGAATTCATTGCTTCAGCGAAGAGTTCACAAAACCTTTACGTCCCCCCTCATATAATAATGTATAAGTCTATTTCTTCCCGATTTAGTCAAACAATGTCGGTGCCGGGGGCGCCCAGCCAAAGGTCTTTCGATGCAATGGAGTTGGGCCCAAGTCAACCAAAGCTTGGCGATGCGCAACGGTGGGGTATCCCATGTTGGTTTCCCAATGGTATCCAGGATATGTTATGGCCGCCTGTCGCATGTAAGAATCGCGATGCGTTTTGGCCAAGATGCTCGCTGCAGCAATGGAGGCGATTTTTGCATCGCCTTTGACATAGCAAGAATGCGGAGGCATGTCAGGTGAAGTCACAAACCGATTGCCGTCAATTAGCAGATGATCTGGTTCGCCAGCCAATCCACGAACCGCTTGACGCATCGCCTCAAAAGACGCTTGTAAAATATTCATTTCATCGATGTCTTGGGGCGAGACAAAGGCGACAGACCAAGAAATGGCCTTGAACTCAATCAATTCACGCAATTGCTGACGCTGAATTGCGGTAAGCTGCTTGCTGTCATTCAATGGTAAGCTCTCAGCGACTTTAGGATTGAGCACGACAGCGGAAGCAACAACCGGCCCAGCCAGACATCCTCGCCCAGCCTCGTCGCAGCCGGCCTCAATGCGACCTTTCACAACTTGAGATATCAATGCCCGACTCATTGTGTCTCCATCATTTGGGCTATCACACGGCTTAGCTTTTCGCCCGTAAAGGCCCAAGAAAAGTCTTTTGCCCGCGCTAAACCTCGCAGGCTTGCCGCTTCAGCGAGTTCTGGATGTTGCTCCAAACGCTGCATCTCGCGAGCAATGGACTCTATATGGGCAGGGGCAACCATCGCAAAGGCAGCATCTCCACAAACTTCAGGGAGGGAAGTAACGTTGGAACTGATGACGGGAACACCAGATGCCATGGCCTCCACTACTGGGATGCCAAAACCTTCAAACCAAGGAACAAAAACAAGACCCTGAGCACCTGCAAGAGCGTGAATCAATGCGTCGTCATTCAAACGTCCCGCATAATGCACATGAGCAACCACGTTACTCGACATTGAGGAAAGGTTGTTCTTCCACATGGGAACACCCACAACAACAAGATCCCATGTGCCACCCATCTCGCGATACGCATGAAAAGCCGAAATCAACCCTTCCAAATTTTTCCGAGGATGGATGGACCCAATAAAAATGAAATACGGTCGCCCCTGCGACAGACTCTTTCTCGCGTCATCGCGTTGACGACTTGTAGCAGGCTTGAATGAGACATCGGCGGCATTGGGGAATACTTCGATTTGAGCTGGGTCCAAATCATATGTGCGAGCCAAATCCTGACGGCTGTAGTCCGAAACAGTTCCTAGAACGTGGGCCAGCTGAGCAAAACGCGGAAATTCAGTTTGATAATAGCGGCGCCAAAAAAAGGGAAGTCCGTCAGGACGGTGCTCAAAATTCAAATCATGAATAACCGTCAACTGCGGAAAGTCATGAGGCATGTTCATGGCCAAGGGGCCCTCTAAAGACACAAAGACATCCGCCTTCCAGCGCTTCAATACTCGACTTAATGGACGTCCAAACCACAACTTCATCAACCAAGGTCTCCTTGCGGGTATACGAATTCGAACAACTTCAACGTTGGGACCCAAATGGAACAATGCATTGTCTGCCCTGTCTACAACAAGTAAAAAATTGTCCTCCGGGCGAAGCTTGATGAGATGCTTCAGCGTGTTCAAGGTGAACCTGCCGATGCCCTCCATCTTCCCCGGCACCAACAACCGGCCGTTTAAGGCAATGCGCGCCATGTCTCCAAAGGTACCGCCACCGCCCATTACCTTCGCGACGAATCCCGATTCAACACAAGCACATGTCCTCTAACAACCCCATGGAGTCTACGCACCTTTTGGTGTTTATCTATCGCAACCTCAAAACGCTCATTGGAGTCGGCTTTTTGGCAGCTTTGGCGGCGTCTGGTGTGTCACTCATGCTCGACGAATACTACGAGAGCACTGTGGTCATGTTCGCCACTTCTCAACACAGTCTGGGAGAACAATTTTTTGAGGAAACAAAAAAGAACGACCTCCTTGCCTACGGCGAGACCGAAGATGCGGAGCGCTTGCTTCAAATCCTCAATTCGCACCGCATCCGAGACCGAATCATCGAGAAATATAATCTTTACGCGCATTACGAAATTGACCCCTCCGAGCCCGGAGCTAGGGCGAATATGGCGCTGACTTACAATGGCAATGTAAGTGCCAGCTTGACCCGTTTTGGTTCCATTCGAGTTCTGGTATTAGACACCGATCCTGAATTGGCTCGGGACATGGCCAATGACATGGCCTTCCTCGTGGACAGTGTAGCCAACAGCATGCGCAATGAGCGAGCCCGCGACGCATACAATCTGGCCCTCAATGCGCTCGCCAAATCCTCCGAGCAAATTGCACAGGCAGAAGACAGCCTCGCAATACTTCACGACTTGGGCATTTACGATTTTGAAACCCAAGTCGAGGGACTGACAGCTCAATATGGGATGGCTGTCGCATCAGGGCGTATGGGAGCGGCCAAGACCTTGAAGAAAGACCTGGAGCGCTTGGGCACCATGGCCAACGGGTACAACAACTTGTCAGCCTACCTCGAGGCTGCGTACGAACAACAATCCCTGATCAAAAAGAGAGTCGAATTGATGAGAGTTGATGCCGAAACGCAATTGTCTTCCTCTTTCATTGTGGACTATGCGAGTGCAGCAGACAAAAAATCCAAGCCCGTTCGATGGTTGATTGTAGTTATGACATCCATTGTGGCCGTCTTGGCTGCCTTCATGGCCATGCTCGCATGGGAGACTTTACAACGCACACAACAAGCCTCCTGACTCGACCATGACCAAAGCACATGCGGGATGGTTGGCGGGCCTCGTCATGACCCTTCTGGCCTCGGCAGGATGGGCCTTAGACATTCCTCATGTCATGGTCTTACCCCTGGTCATACTTCTCATCTGGTGGGGGTTTTCCAGGACAGACCTATACCTTTCTGCAGTTCTGTTTTTGGTACCACTCTCAATCAATTTGAGTGAGTTTGGGTTCACCTCTATAGGCTGGTACATGCCCACAGAACCCATGCTTTTTGCTTTGCTCTTGTTGGTTGTGGCGCAATGGCTCTCAGGTCAATCTTATGACCGAGACTTCCTCAGGCACCCCGTCACCTATGTCGTTGGAATGGGTTTCATATGGATGGGCCTCACAATTCTCCCGAGCAGCGATGTGGTGGTCTCACTGAAGGCTTGGATTTCACGGGCTTGGTTCATCATCTCGTTCTATGTGCTTTTGGCGGCCTGGTTTCAAAGAGACATCAAGGCTCGCCATCGTTTCCTCGCCTTGTTGCTTGTGCCTCTCTCCATGGTCATTGCTTACACCTTGATTCGCCATGCGGGCTACGGATTTAGCAAAGACGCGGGGCACTGGGTCATGAAGCCATTCTTTAAAGACCACACATCCTACGGCGCTGTCCTCGCGTTGATGTTGCCACCTGCAGTAGCCATGGTCTTTCAATCACGCCAAAGCATGTTGTCCAGAGTCCTTTGGACTTTGGGAGCAATTTGGGTCGCAACGGGAACCATTTTGTCGTTCACAAGAGCTGCCTGGGTCAGTTTGGCAGCAGCCGGTTGTCTCTGGGTGCTGATGTGTCTCGGATTTCGTTTGAAAACCCTTTTTGCTGCCGGGTTGGCTGTTTTTGTCGGTTTGATTTTTAGCTGGGATGCTTTGGTCATCCAATTGGAGAGAAACAAGCAAGACTCCTCAGATGATTTGGCCCAACACGTTGAGAGCATTTCAAATGTTTCGAGTGATGCTTCCAATCTCGAGCGCTTGAACCGCTGGTCATGCGCACTTGACATGTTTCAGGAACGTCCTGTCTTTGGCTGGGGGCCGGGGACATACCAATTTGAATATGCCTCTTTTCAAAAGTCCGATTTACGGACCATCATCAGCACCAACAACGGTGACGTAGGAAATGCCCACAGTGAATATTTGGGGCCCCTGGCAGAGCAAGGGCTGCTTGGCGGTCTGTTTTTTCTTTCTCTGCTCTTGGTTACATGCCATTTGGGATTCAAATTGCAGCGCACGATTTCCAATCCAGACGACCGAATCCTTGCCCTCGGCATCTTTCTAGGACTTGTCACTTACTTCGTCCACGGCGTCTTAAATAACTACTTGGATACGGACAAAGCCAGCGCACCTTTTTGGGGGTTTCTCGCCATGCTCGTTGTTCTAGACATATGCAACACAGAGCGCGCTCAGGACCTTAAGAAAAACGACAGCTGAGCATCGCGGTGTCGTCAAGCGGGGGCACTTCGCCTCGAAATGCATCCAACGCTGCCACAATCGTGCGATGAACAGATTCCAAACTTTGGCCCTGATGATTGCGAAGCAAACCCAACAAGCGCCCTGTCCCGAAGGGAACCTCGAGGTCATTCTCCTGCTCGATTAAGCCATCTGTATAACAACAAAGAACGCTTGAGGCGGTCACGTCGACGGTCCCCACATTCATCGATGGGATATCACGAAACATTCCCAATCCAACACACCCCTCTTCGAGCAACCTGTCGCGACCATTGCTCTCCACAAACAAGGGAGGGTTGTGACCGCAATTCACATATTCTAATGTGCGTTCTGCTGGGTCAAATACAGCTGCAAAGAATGTGATGTACTTCTCCCCCTGAGCAATCTGCATTACCCTGTCGTTGAGGATGTGCAGAGTAGCTGGCAATGATGCGGTTTCCGCCTGAAACAATGCTCGGACATGAGCTTGAAAGTTGCTCATCAGCAGGGCTGCACTCATTCCTTTTCCACTGACATCTGCCATGCACAACACCACCTTTCCTGAATCAGTTGTAAAGGCATCGTAATAATCTCCACCTACCTGCGTGTGGGGCTTGTAGTAGCCTGCAACATCCAAATCGACATGTTCCCAGGACTGAGGTAACAGCATGGCCTGCATTTCTCCTGCAAGCTCCAATTCACGACGCAAGCCCTCTTGCTTCAAATTTCGAGCGACCATTTGCGTATTTCGCCGGGCAACGACCAAGATGTTCGTCAGCGTCACAAGAAAATTCAAGTGTTTCACCACCGGGCTTACGCCTCGGTCCTCATCTGTCGTATCTCCGGCAAGAACGAGGGCAATGGCCTCGTCATTTTGATGAATCGGGACCACCACATCAGATGGATGCTGATCACCCCCTACAGCTCCTGCGAGTCCAATCGAATCCAAGTCCAATTCCTCGAAAAAGGAGGCGGGCTGAGATTTGGGCCAAAGGCCTTCTGTTCCCGCGGCAACGAGAAGTTGCCAATGCTCGCCGCTTAAATCAGCTGCATACAATACCAACCTATCGATGCCCAAATTGACTTTGAGAGCGTCAACATATCTGGCCATCAAATCCTCCTCCGAGGGTTGAGCGTGAATGGCCTGTGTGACCTTCAAGAGCGCGTCGAGCTTGAAGTCTCTGAGCTCGAGCTTCTCTTTCAGTCGCAATTCTTTCGGGTTGGTCATGGGCTAACGCTCGAGGGCGATTATTTTTTGACTCGTTCAGTATAATCACCAGTCCGTGTGTCGACCTTGATGAAATCTCCGGTGTTGATGAACAACGGAACCCTGACCTCAGCACCTGTATCGACCGTAGCTGGCTTGAGAGAATTGGTCGCGGTATCACCCTTCACCCCTGGCTCCGTGTAGGTGATTTCCAATTCTACGTGACTCGGCAAGTCGCAACTGATCGGGCGCTCCTCTTCAGCATGAAAGACGATGAGACAACTCAGACCATCTTTCAAAAACTGAGGAGCACTGATAAAATGCTTTTCCAAACGAATCTGGTCGTAGGTCTCGGTGTTCATGAAATGGTATCCCTCATCGTCGTTGTAGAGAAACGTGTGCTCACGAGTCTCAATTCGTACGGGGTCAATTTTGTGTCCCGCATTAAACGTGTTGTCGACAACCTTCCCTGTTTCGATGTTTTTCAATTTGGTACGCACAAAGGCAGCACCCTTTCCAGGTTTGACGTGTAGGAATTCGACGATTTGCCACAAACCGTTGTTGTGGTTCAAAACCATGCCGTTTTTGATGTCGCTCGTGTTGGCCATGCTGCAATTCTTCGAGTGCGGTAAAGATGGATTCTCCTTGTGCCAAGATACTTCAGTCCTTCACGGTTCCCAACGCCATCGCCACGCGC
>DCBH01000015.1 GCA_002313415.1 Flavobacteriales bacterium UBA1112 | reverse complement strand
AGAGGTGTTCCATGTGGGGGCAATTTCAGTCCAGTCAACCGACCCGGACCACACCATGGTGTCCTCCGTCATTGGTGAATGGCTGTGGCCATTCCAACGAATGCCTTTGTCAAGCAGGAAGACACGTCCCTCTGCGGACATTGCCAAAGTGTCATCAGATCGAATTGCAGGTCCTGCTTCGGCTCGCAGGTCCACACGATTTTGAGCCCAATGGCCGGCCACAGACCAGGGGACAGTGGATTGCAATTGCGAGGTTACCACAGAAACACTTTCTCCATCGGATTCCAAGGTTGCCGTGAGCACATCTTCTTTTGAGTTGATGACCTCCCCCCAACGACTTACTTCTAACACAAGTTTCGGCCATGTCTGTGAATCCAAAATCCATTTGATCCATGGTTCTCTGACATTGGCATGAACAAGCGCTGAAAGTGTTGAATCTCCTGAAATGTCAAATCGACCATGTTTTGCGCTCCCTTCGATGTCAATGTGGCACGAGTTGGCAGGCCAGACGGCCAATGCAACAGGAGGAATAGAGTCGAATTCAACACGACTCTGCCACGTTGAATCAGCACCACTGGCTTGGCAAGAAAACCAATGAGGCCCTTTTGCAGACATCTCCCATTGGCCAGGAAGGGAAGACCACGTTAAAGTGGTTTGCGAATTGCTCAAGCCCAGTTCGTCAAGCCAACTCCTCATGTTTGTGTCTTGGAGCCACGGCTGCACCCTATCCCAGTCCAAGAGAACACGTCCGCGGCTTTTTTGCATTGGCCACGTCAGATTGCCTTCGAAAAATAGTCCCGGTAAACTAAGGCCATCGCTCTGAAGCACCAATCCTGCTCGACTCCATGAAGCAGAGCAATGGCTCGAATCAACATGGAGTATTTCAGGCAACGAGGGTGATACGAAGTCAGCTCCACCGAGGAAGAAGTCCCCGACATCCACTCTGTCCTTGTTGAGGGCGATCTCTCTTGCCTCACTTGAATGAATGTAAGCAGTGTAGCCCTCATCAACTTTCACATCCAAGCGTTGCCATTGAAAGTTGTCAATCAAAACAGAACTGTTGAAGTCCCCCGAAAAGGAGGGGGTAGATTCATCTGAAATACGGTGCGAAGTGTTCACAACCAGGAGTACAGATTCGATGTGTACGGAAGTGATTTCCCATCTGCCGTCTCGAACGAAAGGAATGGACAGTTCCATTGTATCGATTTCCATATGCGTTTCACCATGCAAGGATTTCCAGGACAGGCCTGTCATCAACATTCGATCTTGACTCAAATCAAGTCGAATCTGTTCCACCTGGGCATGGACGTCAAATCCGCGTAGTACACGATTTACCGTCCATGTTGCCCAAGTGCCAAAGGTCAATGAGCCAAGGACAACGCAGCTCGTCAATGCGGCCAAGAAGACCAAGGCACGACGTCTTGTGCAATTGCGCTGAGGTTTATGTTGATTTTTTTGATTCATCGAGGCACTGCCACGGCACGCTTGCCTCGAAGATAGGTGTGGCGAAAAGCACGTTGTAATTTTACAATGCATGTCATTCGCATCTCATCCACTCATTTTGGGAATTGAGTCGTCATGTGACGACACTTCCGCCGCCGTGATACGCGGCCCCTCCGTACTTAGCAACGTCGTGGCCAATCAAGCCTTGCATGCAGAGGTGGGGGGAGTTGTACCTGAATGGGCCTCGCGCGCACACCTTGCAAAGATTTCCCCTGTGGTTCAATCAGCTCTAGACAAAGCAGAGATTTTGGCTTCGGAACTGGATGCTGTGGCGTACACCCTAGGTCCTGGTTTGCAGGGATCCCTGCATGTGGGTGCGTCGTTTGCCAAAGCATTGGCTTGGGCATTGGGAATCCCATCCATACCCGTTCACCACATGCGCGCGCACATCTTGGCCCACGTTCTCGAGCCGGGACCACCGCCTGCGTACCCGTTTCTCTGTTTGACTGTGAGCGGAGGACACACTCAGTTGGTCAAAGTCAATCACCCCAATGACATGGAAGTACTTGGCCAAACGCTAGACGACGCCGCAGGGGAGGCCTTCGACAAGGTGGCCAAACTCATTGGGTTGTCATATCCTGGGGGCCCACTGGTTGACTCGTTGTCGGCGAATGGCAACCCAGATGCATTCTCTTTTTCCCGTCCGAGGATGAAAGGATACAACTGGAGTTTTAGCGGTCTCAAAACACAAGTCTTGAATTTTCTCAAGCAGGCCCAAGAAAAGGATTCAAACTTCGTTCAAAAGAGGCAGGCTGACATTTGTGCCTCTGTGCAGGCTGCCATCTTGGACATGCTTATGACGCCTTTGTGTCAGGCGGTGGAAGACACGGGAATCACCGAAGTGGCCATAGCGGGAGGCGTCAGTGCAAATTCTGGTTTGCGGGCTCGTTTGGGCCAAATGCAAGTCGAACGAGACTGGGAAGTCCACATCCCACCCATGGACTATTGCACGGACAATGCGGCCATGATTGCCGCCGTCGGTTGGTTAGATATGGCATCGGAATTGCGGGGGGAATTGGATGCCTCACCGTCACCGAGATTGCCAGAGCTCACGAGTTTGGCAGTGTCAGGGGCAGGGTGATTCGAACCTCAGTGCTCCAAGGATTGGCCGCATTCGCCAATTCAAAATGTGCCTCAGGATGGATTTCCTTGATGCGAAGCTTCGTGATTTTTGTCCCCATCGAATGGTGGTCATGGCTTTCTTTCTGAACATCTTTTGCGACCTTGGATGAAAGACCGATGCCATTGTCTCTCATTGAGATGTTCACCCAGGGAATGTCGCCATGCTTCATTTGCCGTTGTGAAATCCGAATTTCAATGGTTGGATTTTTGATGCTGTCATCCATGCCATGCCAAAGGGCGTTTTCTAATGATGGCTGAAGAAGGAGAGAGGGGATATGTCCGTCAAGAGGAACATTGGCCTCCACGTAAAAAGCCATTTTGACATTGCGATTCAAACGCTGCTCCTCGAGCATCAAGTAGGCTTTGAGGGATTGCATTTCATCTCGCAATGTCTGCGTCATTGTATCGTCACTGCGCCAGTAGTGATGCCACAACGTCACAAAATTGGCGAACAACTGACTTGCGCGTTGATGTTGCCCCTCCGACCATAACCATTGCACTGAAGACAGCGCATTGAACATGAAATGGGGGCTGAGTTGCAGTTGAAGAGTTTGTTGGTGTACCTGCTTACGCGAACCTTGAAGGAATTGGTGGCGCTTGGCCAATTGAGACTGGTTCCGAAGACGTTGATGCCTCTCGAGCCACAGTGCAGAGGCGGGTCTATGCGTCTCAGAGATTTGGGCCTTGTGGCGACTGAGGGAACAACTTCGACCACAAAAATATCCCAGCCATCCTGAAAAAAAGGTGACCAAAACCATGATCAAAACGGTCATGACAGGAAGCTACGCGAGCGACTTACACCATCCAAGCTACAGGTCAAAGCAATTGACAGGCGCGGCCTTAGCCTTCATCGTTGAAGGCGTGTCGCAGAGCAGTTTTGAGGTTGCGACAATATTCCTCTTCTAGCCAACTTCGATAGTTGGGAGTGGCCTTGGCAATGCACTTCGCGTATTGCTTGACTCTGAACTTGACGTCATCGACCAACAAGTCGACAAGTTCCACAGCATCCCAGTAATCTCCCGAGGCGTACTTGATCATGCCCACATGTTGTTCCATGCTGCGTTTGATGGCTTCTTTGGGACGAAGCCCGTCGCGCGTGACTTCAACGTAAGCCTCAGCCATGTCAAACTCAGTAATAGGTCCGCCTTCAAATCTCGTGGCCAGCTCTTCCGGCATTTCATAGACAAATTCATTTTCAATTTCCTCATCTGTATACAAACCGTCGATGTAGGATTGAGGAGATTTGAAGATGTCATGCCAATTGATGTGTGCATCCCAGAGGCCAAAGCGTCGAGCATTGTTCCCAAGGTCAATCACCACGAAGTCTTTTTTGTTTTGAAGCACGCGAGAGCCTCGACCTATCATCTGGTGATACAATGTCAAGGATTTGGTGGCTCGGTTCAGAATGATGGTCTCTACGGTTGGTTCATCAAAACCTGTGGTGAGGATGGACACTGAAGACAGCACGGCATCAGGAGTGGTGTGAAACCATCTCAAAATGTCAGCACGCTCTCGTTCGCTGTGGGTGTTATCCAAATGCATACAAGGATATCCTTCCTCAGCGAACATGGCTTGCACCTGCTTTGAGGTGTTGATGCCATTGTTGAAGATCAGAGTTTTGGTGCCCTTCGCCTTTTCCTCATAGGCGTACAACAATTTTTCTTGCATCAGGAAGTTGCCGTAAAGCCGCTCTGACGAGCTAACGGTATAATCTCCGTTGATGCCCACCTTCAAAGCCCGAAGGTTCACGTCGTAGCTGTATGTACTCGCTTTCGCCAAAAAACCCTGCTCAACGAGACCTCCAATGCTTTCTCCCACAATCAATTCCATGTAGTTGTCGTGCAATGGCAGTTTGATGTTGCTGGACAGGGGAGTGGCCGTGACTCCAAGCAGCACCTGTTGGTCAAAGTGTTTGAAGAGCTTCCTGAAACTGTTGTAATGGGCTTCATCAACCACCACCAAGCCCAAGTCATCGAATCCAATGCGCTCGTCGTTGAGTCGATTGTTCAGGGTTTCCACCATCGCCACAAAGCACCAATGCTCCTCGCTGTTTTCGAGCTCCTTGACTTTGCTGTTGATGATTTTATTTGGAACACCAATTTCCGTGAGCATTGAAGAGGTCTGCCCCAACAGTTCGATGCGGTGTGTCAAAATGAGCACACGTTTGCCTGTTTCGAGGATGTATCGTTTGGCAAGTTCTGAGAAAATCACGGTCTTCCCCCCCCCTGTAGGCAATTGGTAAAGCAGGTTGTAGCCCGAGGGGAACTTGCGGAATCGACCCATGATTTGGTCGATGGCTTCACCTTGGTATCCATACAGATCCTTTCCCTTTTTGCTGTTCAGGCGCTTGGCGACTTCGGGGTCAATGGGAAGAGCTTCGGTCATGGGGGATGAACAAATGGGAAAGCGCAAAAATACCCCCTAGATTGCCCCATGAAAAGCCAATGCACGTGAAACCGTGATGAGGTTTTCCACAACTCACCTGAATTGGTCATGTCCGACAGACCCAAAAATTGGATTGAACCCCCCCCAGAGTGGCAGGATTTCCTGCCTGCCTGGTGTGTAACGGGGCATGGAGACGGAGCACCGCCATCATTGGTGGAGAAGATGCAAACTGCCGAACAGAAAGGAAAACTTTGTCCTCCCATGTCTGACATCTGGCGAGCCCTTGAATGTACATCTCCCGACCAAGTCCGCGTGGTTTTAATCGGCCAAGACCCCTACCACGGCATGCGTCAAGCACACGGTTTGGCTTTTAGCTTAGGCGACCCTTTGCTCCCATGGCCCCCATCGCTTAGAAATGTATTTAGAGAGCGCGCTTCCGACTTAAATGTCCCCGTCAACCGCCCTGCCAATTTGGAGGACTGGGCTTCGCAAGGAGTGTTGTTGTTGAATTCTGTGCTGACAACCGAGATGGGTAGGGCTGCAGCGCACAAAGGCTTGGGGTGGGAAGAAGCAGTTGATGGCTTGTTGGCGAAATTGATGTTGCATTCACCAGCATTGGTTTGGATTCTTTGGGGCAAGCCGGCACAACAAACCCACGCGCGTGCTCTTCGGAAAAGCGGATTGCCACGTCCATTGGACAGCGTTTTGCCGTCTGCCCATCCGAGTCCTCTTGCTGCTTACCGCGGGTTTTGGGGCAGTCAGCCTTTTAGCCGATGCAACGCTGCACTGGCATCACGAGGAGAGAGGCCGGTAACATGGTGAATTTCAAAGGGGCCAAACCTTGATGCTGCGATCGTCACTTCCCGTGGCGAGATGCGCACCTTTTGGCCCACCGAGTGCGAGGGCGTTCACAGACCGTGAATGTGGTCGGTTGAACTTGTGCACGACGTCTAGAGAATTGAGGCTCCAAGCTTTCACATCCTTGTCACGTCCACATGTCCACAACGTTTGACCTTGTATGACTCCGCGGTAAACGGCACTCTGATGAACGTTCAGATTGAGTAAGGATTCTTCCTCGCGATGGACACTGAGATGTCCATCTTGCCCTCCACTCAGGACAACCCTCTTGTGAGGAAGGTGCAGGGCCCAGTAGCAACTTCTCTTGTGGGCTTTGACGCAAGAGGTGAGGGACGAGTTCTTCCGATCAAGAAGGCCCCAGTGACCACTTCCTCCGGCTACGAGGATTCCCCTTGGATGTGCCGACAGATGTCTGATTTTACCGAGAGAGGTAGGCCATTGATGTTCTAACCGAAGACGATGTCCATCTCGGGACCAAACGCATATCAAGCCCGAGCCATCGCCACTCCAAACCAGATTTTTTTCATCCGTAAAAAGCGAAAAAATGGGAGCTTTATGGGTGTTGTAAACGGTGTGTTCACCGCCGCCATTCACGAACAAACCCCCCGAGGAATTCCCGCCTAAAACGAGATGTTCCAAGGCGGCAATGGCAAAAAAAGGTGAAGCATCTTGGAACAGAACTTGGCCATCCGTTTCTCCAAACAACCAGCGTGCCACCACTCCATCTCCACCCGCTGAAAACCAGCTTTCGCTTTGAGGATCCCAAGCCAAATCGTAAACGGCACCTTTGTGGCCGCGCATGGTTGCAATGGGGACGTCGGGAAACATGCCTTAAAAGTACGGTTTGAAAGAAGGGAAAAGGTTGTATGTTGGTCTCATGCAAGTGATATGGATTTTAACTGCAGCTTTGATTGTGACTTTGTTTATTCAGTATCGTCGACGCCTGAAGCGCTGAGGTTTCAGTCCTACTTTTGAGGTGATGAGCAAACCATCGATTCCCAAAGGAACACGTGATTTTGGTCCGAAAGCCATGGTTCGTCGGCAGTGGATGTTCGACACTCTTAGGCGGGTATTCAAAGCCCACGGCTTTTTACCCATACAAACGCCATCATTCGAAAATCTGTCGACGTTGACAGGCAAATACGGCGAAGAAGGCGATCAACTGATATTCAAGATTCTCAACAATGGCGACTACCTCGCCAAAGTGGGTGAGGACGTTCTGTCTAGTCGAGAGAGCAAATCGTTGACGCCTCTCATCTCTAAGAAGGCCCTTCGTTACGACTTGACCGTGCCCTTCGCGCGTTTTGTAGTGATGAATCGCAACGAATTGTCTTTCCCATTTAAACGCTACCAAATTCAAACTGTCTGGCGCGGAGACCGCCCCGGAAAGGGAAGATATCAGGAGTTCACACAGTGCGATTGTGACATCATTGGATCCGAAAGTATGATGTGCGAGTTGGAGCTTGTGCAAATCCTTTCGGAGGGACTCACCGCATTGAACGTCCCCTCTTTCCGCATACATATGAACGACAGACGCCTGCTGCAAGCCTTGGCTTCAATGGGAGGGGTTGCCGAGGAGCATTTTGCCGAATGGACTGTGGCCGTGGACAAAATTGACAAAGTAGGCGTAGAAGGAGTTATTCGCGAACTCGAAGAACGTGGGCTTCCTCAATCGGCGTCGGCACGTTTGCCAGAACTTATTGAGTTTCGGAAACATACAAATCCCATTGCAGCGCTTGAAGCACTGCTTCCGATGGTTCAAGAAATAGGAGAAGGGATGGAAGCATGGACGAGCTTGAAGGAACTTGTTGAACAGGCCTTGAAAACAGGCGTCAAGATGGAGGCCTTGCGTGTGGACCCTCTGCTCGCACGCGGATTGGATTACTACACTGGAACCATTTTTGAAGTTTTGGTAGATGACGCCCCAGTCGGAAGCATTTGTGGAGGTGGTCGTTATGACGACTTGACTGGCATTTTTGGATGGCCGGGGATGAGCGGGGTAGGCGTAAGTTTTGGTGCAGACCGAATTGAAGACGTACTCAATCACTTCGAAGCATGGCCCGCGATGTCTGAAGAGGGCTTAGATGCCATGGTCGTCCAAATGGCCGGAGGTGATTTTTCGCAGGAATTGCATTTGACTCAAGACCTCAGAGAGGCTGGTCTCTCGGTAGAATTGTATCCTGACCCCGTCAAACTAAAGAAGCAATTTAAGTACGCCAATGACCGGAGTGTTCGGTGGGTATTGGTTCTTGGTGAAAATGAGTTGGCCACGGATACGGTCGTTTTGAAGGACATGCGGCAGGGGATTCAAGAAGTCACATCGATTGCGGAGGCAATACAGAAAATTCAAGATTCGGTCTCTGTCTGAGACCACTTGATTTCGCGTTGGCTGCCATTTTTCAAAAAAGCCGTGACCCCAAATGGTTGGCTTGAAAATGGGAAAACATCATCGATCAATTCAGTTCGGTGTAGCTCAATTAATTGTTGAGTTAAAGTGATGTTATTTACAACAAATAGAGCATATTGTGTATTTATTGCACTTTCTTTTTGAGACGGAATTCCACGGACGAGGCACAGTGTTTTATGAATGTGATGTAATGATTTGAAGGCCTTGTTCCAGGGCTCCTCTGGACACCGTCCAGCGTCCAAAAGCAAGCGGAGCGACTTTCCCGTTGCGTCCAGCATGTCTTCAAGTCGATCGGGGTTATGTAGGTGGCGTTGTGTCAATTGGGATTCTACTGTTGCCAGCAGCCATTGCACTTCATTCCTGAGCCGATGAAGCCTTGAGAGATGCTTTTGCTCTTTTTGAAGCCGTTCTTCACCAGAGGCCAACTCTTGGAGTCTCATGCCCATGTTGCGAGCATGGAGCAATCGGCCCTGCAGGGTCATTAAGGTTTCGCCTGATTCACCCTTTGCAAGAGGGAATTTGCTCCTTTTGGATTGGACGCCAATGGCAAAGCCCAAAGCCCATCCGAGACAGACCAAGATTCCAATCAAGAGCATCGGTGTCATGGACGCAAGGGGAGATGAACCCACTGCCTGGCTGAGGCGAACGGGCTGGCATGACCTCGTTGAACCTCGGCTTCCAATTTTTGCCAGTCCTCGGATTTGTGATGCATGTGCGATTCAATAAGCAGCTGGCGGGCGTGGCGATCCATCGCTTCGAGCCGCTGCTGTTGCCTTTGGGTTTGCCACCAACCAGATTCTGTCCATGTCTGACGAAGTGCTTCAATGTGTTGCCAGAGCTCCGGATGACCTTCGCCTGTCATGCTGGATACCATGAATATTTCGGTGTCTGACCCTGAAGGAGGTTGAGGCAGCACGTGCAAAGCTTGCCTGTAGGCACTCGCTGTCGTTCTGCAAGAGGCCATGCGGTCGCTCTCTGCCTTGTGAACAACGATCAAATCAGCCATTTCTACCACTCCCCGTTTGATGCCCTGAACGTCGTCGCCAGCGCCACCAATCAGCATCAAAACAAACATGTCGACCATGCTTCGGACAGTCACTTCACTTTGTCCAACACCCACAGTTTCAACCAAGATTAGATCGTAACCCGCGGCTTCGCAGAGTTGAATGGCTTCGGACGTCGATCTCGCTACGCCCCCGAGAGTTGAGGACGCCGCCGATGGTCTCACGAAGGCGTTGGGGTGTTTTGAAAGTTCATGCATGCGCGTTTTGTCCCCCAACAGCGCGCCTTGCGTTCGTCGAGATGATGGGTCTACAGCCAAAACTGCCACACGCGCTCCACGATTCACTGCGTCAAGGCCAAACCGTTCAATCAACGTGCTTTTTCCAGCACCTGGTATGCCTGTGAATCCAATGCGTAAACTTCGCCCTTGACTCGGGGCAAGATGAAGCAAGGACTCGATGCGATCTTGGTGATCTGGATGTGCGCTCTCGACCCATGTGATGGCTTGGGCCAATGCCTCTCGTTGGCCTTCGCAGACTGCATGAGCCAACGATTCGGGGGTCCATGCATGTGCTGATTGAATGAGCGATCGAGCCGCTTCGCGCGCTCGTTTCCTTGCGCGGTGTTTGGAGGAAGCATTTGACGGCATGATGGGAAGGTACGTTAAAGCCTATCGCTCCTCCGTGCGATGTGTCCGTACTTTGTCTACATGCGCGCTCAGTTCACAACTTTGGTCTTCGGTTTTTCCATCCTTTGTGTGAAAGCTCAAACTGAGGAACCACCTCTCTGCGACAGCACGGTCGTTGTATCTGGTATCGTAGGAGACATTCACAGCAGATGGATACCGTCATCAATGGTGGTCAACAGACGTTCGAGCGCAGGCGAATTCATCGGCAGTGATGGGGAATTTTTGATGCGAGCTTGTCTTGGGGATACCCTTGTTTTTGGCGCAGTGGGATACCATACTCAAGAGCGAAAAGTGCTGTCAGGCAGCTCGATGGAGGTGGTGTTGCGCGTACTCAATGTGGAGGTAGGCACTGCTGAAGTCATCGCTCCTAGAACCCTCAAGGAAATTGTACAAGACATTCAAGCTTTGGGGTATCGGGAGGAGGATTTTCGTGTTTCGGGCATCGATGCCCTGCAAAGTCCCATCACGTTTTTGTATGAGGCTTTTGCCCGCAATCCCCAAAGCCAGAGGGAGGTTGCACGATTGGAAAACGAGGACCAGCGCAGGGCACTTCTACAAGAGCTTTTTGTCAAATACGTGGACTATGACATTGTCGACCTCGAAATGTGGGAATTTGAGTCATTTGCGCGCTTTTGTGACCCTGGTGAAGATGCACTCAAAAGATGGTCTCAGTACGAATTCATATTGTACGTCAAGCAGAGGTACCAAGTTTTTCGAATGCTGCCACGAACCTTGCCATCTGGAGATTTTGACTACCACTTGGATGAAGATTAGTCTTCGCTGTTGTGGCAATTGGGCCCTGGATAGGTGGACATGTCGCCACGACGCTCAGTCTACCAAATAGCTCAAGTGGAGGTAGAGGATGAACCACTTGAAAAGCAAGCCGGCGACACATGCACCCACACCAACAACACGAGGCAATTGCCATGATGTAGCGATGTCATCAAAACGAATGACCAAATCCACGAAAAGAGCAACTACAGCAATGAGCTCCATGATGCTCAGGAGGGCTTGAATGTCGCTGAGTGCATCCTTCCACACGCGGCTCTGTCCTGTCAAATGAAGGACAAAAAAGGCGGTGTTGTACATCAAGAGTAAGCTCAAAATGACGTTCAGAATGCGATTTGGAGTCATGTTGCGAATGTACACCCCTGCTTGTTCACAAGAGGCTTTCACAACATTGACATTGTCCAAATTTGGTTGCAACTTGAAGACATGAAAACATCACAACTTTCTACAGTTGTTTGGGTCTCACTTGCAGTTGTTGTCGTTGGTTCTTTGGCCTCCTGCTCAACGCAAGGCAACCAAACCTGCAGTGCCTATCAAGAGGTGCCGACAGCCATTCATCCGGGGCGCTGATTGGATTAAAATTGCCAATAAATAAAAGGCCTTGGGTTATAAATGCTGCACCATGTAGCGAGCACGGTGGCAGCGCACCAAAACAACCACGTGATCCACAGGGGAATGTTTGTGGTTTGTTTTTTCATCCAAATTCGTGCTGCAGAAGGCAAAAAGTGTAGGCCATAGCCCAAACCAATAAGGGCCAAGCCTGCCCCGTAAGTGATTGACCAAACTTGTTCACCTGGATGGGGCGGCAATTTCCCGAGCTGTGACCACAGAAGATGTGCAGTGGCCCATGCATCCTCGGGATGAGGTGCCGAGGTGGCCTCACTCCAGGAAGTCAAAGACCCTGCTCGAAACCAAATTCTCGCGATGACCACCGTATGAAAGGTGATGAACCATCCTGCACATTTTGCCCAAAGGGACGAAGTGCGAAATGGCCACAAAATCCAAAGCACGAGGACGGCGCCGTTCAGGGCACCCCAAGTCACGAAATTGATGTGTGCTCCATGCCACAATCCACCTAAAAGCATCACCATCATGACATTTACAGCTGTGGCAAGTTTCGTGTGAATTCGAGGTATCATAAGGGTGACCGCCAACACGAGAAAAAACATCCCAGCAATCAACAAAATGCCTCCCAATTCTCCCCACAAAAGCAAGCCCGTTGCAAGCACAGATGCCACCCAAATCAAAGAGACTGCACTGAACTTGCGATTTCCGCCCAAGGGGATGTAGACATAGTCTTTCCACCACAGGGATAAGGTGATGTGCCAACGACGCCAAAAGTCGGACGGAGATGTCGCTCTGTATGGAAAACGAAAATTTTCGGGGAGTGTAATTCCGAGGAGGCCGGCCATGCCTTTGGCCATGTCAGTATAGCCGCTGAAGTCGGCATAAACCTGAAGGCTGTAGCCATAAAGAGCGAGCATAACTTCCCAAGACACCCACTCATGAGGTTGATTAAATACAGGGTCTACAACCCATGCCCCCACCAAATCTCCGAGGATGAGTTTTTTCAAGAACCCTCCGAGAATAAGACGGATGTGTCGAGGGTCTTCTGTTTGGGATGACGTCCAAATGTTTGCGTTCAGTTGGGGAAGGAATTGCTTCGCTCGTACAATGGGTCCTGCCACAAGCTGGGGGAAGAAGGTGATGTAGGTCGCCAAAGACAAGAGTGAGGCGGGGCGTTTCAGCGTCCCACGATGCACGTCGACGGCATAGCTGATGGCTTGAAACGTGTAGAATGAAATCCCGATTGGGAGCATCCATCGATCCAAACGCCACGCTTGGAGTGTCGAATCTAAAAGCCCCCCCGGAAGGCTATCCGCGATGAAATAAGCGTATTTAAAGATCCCGAGAACACCGAGATGAAATGCGACGACAACACCAAGTAGAACGTGTCGCAGCGCACCTTGCTTCTTCCACAAAATCTGGGTCAAAGTGAAATTGACCAAAATGGAACCAATCAACAATCCGACGAGTTTGCCTCCGACCAAGAAGTAGAAACCTAAGCTGAATGCAAGCAACAAACACTTTCGAACGGCTGAGCTCTGCAAACGTTGAGTCGCGACTCGGTTCCATCCCGAAAGCACGAGTAACACCAAAGCAAATGCTGCCCAGAAGGACCAGCTTGTGAAAGTGAATTCCGGAATCATGGAAAATCAGAATGGGCTGATGTCAAATTTGAATAGGATGCCATTTCTGGATTCCGAAACGACTGGCATGCTGCATAGAGGGCTTGCTCAAATCGCTCACCTGCTTCTTTTGCCCCACGCCGCGTGAAATGAATGTGGTCTTTTGATGCCCATCCTTGACGAACCCAGTTGGCCATACTTCCTGGGCCACCCATTGCCGATTGTAGGTCCCAATACATGGCTCCCGTCGTAAGGATTTCGGCTTTTAATGCGTGGATGACCAACGGCAGACCGACAAAAGGTTTGGTCGACTTTCCCATGTCGGATGGACCAATGAAAATGACAGGGACGGCCGGAAAAAGTTGTTGCATCAGCCTGATGTTCTTTGCCAACTTTTTGGCAAACCACCTGGCTTGTTGAGAGGACTGAATGCTTGGAACAGCATTGCCGCCGAATTGAAGAATGAAAAGGGCTGGAGGGTGCTCTTTCTTCATGCGCAACCAGTCCGACTCTGGAACATCTGTAAATAAGGTTCCTGACGAGCCTCGAAGCGGAAGATTGTGAACGTAAACCCCATGTTTTTGACCTAGGAAAATGCCATGGATTTCTTGAGGCTCCAGTGCCATGCTCAAATCTCCCATGACAGGGGCATGGTTCCAAGACAAACTGTCTAGAGTTGATGCCGTGGCCTTTGGAGAAAGGGTTGCTTTCCCCGTGTTGTCTGACCAGATATTCGTCCAAGTCCATCCCTTGTTCGTGAGGCTCGCTCTGCCGTTACCGCGCACTTTCCAGATCGCTGAATCTTGCACTTCGTTTGTAGCCATGAACGGCAATCTCAGCGCGTTGGCCCTTTGTCCTCGACCAAATCCGGAGGTGCGATTGATGCTGCCATCAACAACGGAACCAACAATGGCAGTGCTGCTTGCAGGAGTGATTGGCAGAACCCAACCCGGACCTCGGCCACCCCAGCGTGACTGCCAATTGTCGCGGAGGTTCTGAGTGATGCGGTCGCCTTCGATTTGGCTGTCTCCCCAATGGTAGATTTCAATGCGCCGACAGTCAGCTTCAGGCAGTTTCTGAAAAAAACGTTTCAGTTCACTCCAAGAACGAGCATTTCCTGTGAGTTGCCATGAGACCGGAAGATTGATTTGGACGGAATCTAAAAAGTCCCAAGAGTTCAAGGAAAGGTCTGTTTGTATTGATTGAAGATGACCTTCACGTGTTACTGGTTGAGGGATTCGAGGTTGCAGAGGCAGCGGGGACTCAGCCGCACCGGTCCATGGAGGGAGAGTGACATGATTTTGGAGTCCAATCCAAGCTGCGAGCAGCAGCCCCCACATGAGGAACCATTGAATCCAAGGACGAGGTTCGTGCATCGTTCAATGAACGTTGGGGATGATAAGTGCGTCTCCTGGTTGAATGTTGTCCCAAACTCGGTTCCTTTGCGCCAGGCACTTTGGGGGGACCTGAAAATGTCGGGCAATTCCAAACACCGTTTCTCCCGATTGCACGACATGGATGTGAGGTAGTTCTAGGTTCTCCATCAACCTCATTCCCGTGCGCATCAGCGAGGCCCACGTATTCAGCTCTTGCAGGCTATGGCTGGATGCATAAGCCTGTTTCATGGCGGCAATTGGCCTCGGATTTTCTTGCCATTTCTTCAACAACGAAACTGCCAACTCGAGGTCAAAAGGTTGATTCGATTGTCGGCTCGCATCCGCACACGTAGACCACCAAGCGAGGTATGCGGCACTTGGTGGCAGTTCGAGCTCGTGGGTCATTTCCATGAGTGCTGATGCATGAAGATTCCATCCGCACCACATCAAAGTCAAATCGTCGAACTGTTCGGATCTCCAAACTTGCAACGCGTCAGAGGCTTCAGGCCAAGCGGCTTCCCAAGTGGCCTCCCATGCGTCGGGCGGCCGAATGTTTTCCTTGAATTGAATTGGTCGGGCGTTGCAGGTCTCCGATTTCTGCGCCCATGTCATGAAGGCCACCATCGACAAACCAGCCAAACACACAAAACCGGGCAGTGAAACTGCGGTTGTGGTTTTAGACGTAAACGGGAAAAAAATGGTAAGCACTGACAACAATTTGCGTGAACAAGTTATTTTGGGAACATGCGCGAGCCTCACATTTCCATCAAGGATTCTTCACGTTTGGTGGCATTGCTTGAGGAAAACTTGGCGACGGAGCCCGAAGTCCTGGCTCAATTCCAAGTATTGCGTGCTAGTGAATTCAAGCACCGGAGCATTCTCGAGGAATTGGATTTGGGGTACATGGAGGTTGACTTGCAAGGCGTTGTTTCGCGGGTCCACCCGCGATTTTTGAAAATGACAGGGTTTTCAGAGGATGAACTTTTGGGGACGAAAGGAGAGGCCATGCTCGATGGGGAAGGAGCAGTGCGAATGGCTGCTGTGGTGGAAGAACGCAAGCTTGGAAAGGCTTCGTCATATGAAATGCCGATATGTCATCGCGACGGACATCGGTTGTGGTTTCTCATCACGGGAGCTCCCATTCGAAATGTGGAGGGAGAGTTGGTTGGTTCAGTGGGCATTCACTTTGACATCACTCAGCGAAAGTTGCTTGAACTTGAAACCAATCGAGCTTTGGCCGCAGAAGCGTATGCAAGAAATCGCGAGCGCGGATTGTTGATGAAAATGAGTCATGAGATCCGAACCCCCATCAATGCCATCAATGGAATGTTCAGTTTGATGGATAACGTTCCTAGATCGGAAGAACATGAGGCCATTTGGCAAGGAGCGATGCGGGCAACAGCCATGCTGCGACGGGTGGTGGATGACGTCTTGGATTTGTCTCGTTTGGAGATTGGTAAGCCATCCTTACAACTTCGTGAAGTTGATGTGATGGAGATCACCTCAGGTGTAGCCAAAATGCATCACCTTCTCGCCGAGGAGAAGGGTCTTTCGTTGGAATGCGTTTGTGAATTGGAAGAGACCCAACGTTTTCTTGATGCAGATAAATGGCTGCAAATTCTGACGAACCTTTTGGGCAATGCAATCAAGTATACCGAAGAGGGTAGGGTTTCTCTTGTCATTCGCAAACACGAGAGCAAATCTGGTTGGATTGTCGCGGAAGTGGCGGACGAAGGAAGAGGCATCCCCTTGCAGCATCAAGCCAGGATTTTTGAACCCTTTGGATTGCTGAATTCAGATGATCCAGCGTCTAACTATCGACTCGATGAGGGGAGTACTGGACTGGGGTTGTCCATTTCCAGAGAGCTTGCTCATGTGATGCAGGGAGAATTGAAATTGGTGGCGAGAGAAATAGGATCGTGCTTCAGGCTTGAAGTACCGGCAGAAACCTGGGAAGTCCCGACCGAGAAACGCGTTGACGATGACAACGCAAATCAAGTTCCAAAATGGGACGGTTCTGGCACCTCGGTTTTGCTTGCTGAGGACAACAACATCAATGTGATGTATGCAGTGGCACTGCTGAAAAAATGGAATGTGGAGGTGGATGTGGCATCAGACGGTCTCGAGGCATTGAAACTTTTAAAGCGGCGTCAGTACGATGTGATTCTGTTAGACGTTCAAATGCCCAATTTGGATGGATTAGAAACGCTACGTCGAATCCGTGCACAGGACAAATCCGCACAATCTGCCTCACAGAGGGTGTTTATGGTTACGGCTTTTGCAGATTCGGATACGCGCGACGCTGCCACCTTGGCAGGAGCCAGTGGATTTTTGGCCAAGCCGTTTTCACCTTTGGAGTTGTTAAGTGTGCTGACGACGTCATCGTGAAGTGTCGGAGAAAACAAGTCTCGCTGTTTGTTTATATTTAATTATTATGTAAATTACAATTCGAAGGTCTGCATGAACAATGGAGGACCTCGTTGTGAATCGTAATGGAGTACCGGCAACGGCGGGTGCTCCATTTTTTGTGCACCAATACGTTGTGAACCTTTGTGTCTTGAAGGGGGTTACCTCGGCATGCACGAATTGCGAACCTCTCTGTTTTTGCCAATTTCTCTAGATCAGGCATGGGCCTTTTTTAGTGTCCCCGACAATCTGGATGACATCACTCCTGCAGACATGGGTTTTGAAATCTTGACCCAAAATGAGAAGAGAACGTATGCAGGTCAAATCATCCGCTACCGAGTGAGGCCGCTCTTCAACATTCCGCTGACGTGGGTGACTGAAATTACCCACTGTGCAGACAAGTCATATTTCGTGGACGAACAGCGCTTTGGGCCTTACGCACTGTGGCATCACCAGCATCATTTTAAGGAGGTAGATGGTGGTGTTCAGATGGATGACATCCTCCACTACAAACTGAAGGGAGGGAAGCTTGGAGCACTGCTCACTGGTTGGTTGGTGCATGGAAGGGTGAAGGCAATTTTTGATCACCGGTCGCGCGTTCTTTTGAAGAAATTTGGGGGTCAGAACCTCGAATGACTGTCGGTTACTGGCAGAGCACGTTGGCCGCCCAAGCTGCCATCAGCAAGTCGGGTTTCACCTTGGAATTGAACCCAAGTGAAGTGATGTAGCCTGAGCTAGCATTGACCAATTTGTGGCTTGCATACTTGCTGTCGCTGTTAAAATCGAGGTCGATTTGGTTCACCCGAAGACCACATTCTTCAAGGATGAGATTTGCCAATTCTACAGATCGCTCGGTCTCACCCCAAAGCTTGGTCCACATGTCGAGTATTTTTGGCACACGCTCCCTTCGATAAATGACGTGGGCCCCGTTGTTGGGAAAACGAAACACGACAGTCGTCACGTAAACGGTGTGCCTCTTGTGATTTTGGGAGTCGCAACCCACATGGACTTCTACATCTGATTCAGCCGTCATTGCAGCAATGTACTCGCACACGTCGTGTTTGAGTTTGCCGCCCATTACAGTAAACTTCCTTTGGACCAAATCCATGAGGTTGAAGCTACCGCCGGGAAGGGGCAAAAAAAAGCAAGACCGCGGCCCTGCTTTTCCATGTTATGCACATTTCGTGCATGAATGTTTGGGATTCAACGGTTGAGAGAAACGTCGATGAGGTATCGAATGTGGGCGCGGTGAGCACGTGTAAGTCCATCTGGAGATGTTGCATCTCTTTGCTGACGGTCAATTCGTCTCAGTTGGGCCAAGACCACACTTTGAGCCACTTCATTTAAGCGGCTTTTTTCAGCCAAAGACTTTGTCAGAGCCTCGGTGTACATCAATTGCAAACCTTGACGGTAGGTATTCACGGACGTTCTGAGGTCTGCTTTGAAAATCGCATCTGTCAGGTCATCCATGTACTCAGCAAGATCATACGTGTTTCCATACAAGCCGCTGTCCAAAATCCTCATTAAGACGACAGGACTGAGCAATTGACTCAGTGCACCACGCTGGGCACTCGCGATTCTTGCGTGCACTTTGGGATCTTCTCCTCCGCCGTAAAATCCAAAACCCCGACGCTGAGACTGCAGGTATGCCAGCACACCTTCCTGGGCGTCGAAGGCATCGGGTGCGAAAGCGTACTGAGACAAAGCGCTCATCGCTGCTTTTTGATCTGCTTCAGACACGGGGGTGTATGGCGCAGTACCATTCAATTGCTCAGGTGTTGAGCGGTTGTATCGGACACCTCCAATTTGGCGGGTCATGATGCGCAATTGTGTGGCGTATTCACCGGTCAGCGCGTAAAATGCACGAAGTACTTCTTGATGGCTGTCCACGCCGTCGGCAAAATGGTCGACAATGGCAGGAAGCAAATCATTGACAAGTTCACATCGTTCAGAGGCATAAGCCACAGGGTCATTGCTCAGGTCGTAAATGTTGACGTCAGGGTTGATGCCCTTGCCCGTGCTGCGCATGTCGTCTGCGTCGTTGCCAAATTGCAAAAGTGGATCCGTCGAGCGTTCGAGGATTGTGCTCAAACGCGAAGCCTCTGCATCTGCATCTTCAAGCCCAGTGCTGTAACCGTACTCGATGACCCATTTGTCGTAGGGTCCCGGACTGTCGTCGTAGAATCGTGTTTGCTCAGATTTCTTCCGTGCAAAATTGATGGATGGATATTCCATGACAGAGTTGCACAAGCCGTTTTCAGCCACCTTTTCAGAATCCTTGATTTCATGAGGGCTAAGCATGGTACTTGCGTGCATGTTGTGGCTCATGCCAAGAGTATGACCAACTTCGTGCAGGACGAGACGGTGGAGGGTTTGGCGCACGAACTCGGCGTGCTCTTCGTCTGTGAAATTGTAAGCGCGCATGGCGGCGGCGGCAAGCAGGCTGTTTCGGCCCATGACGATTCCAGCGTGGCAGCGGCTCATTTGCTCTGCGAGGATTTCGCGCGAAGAACGTATTTCAAGTTCGGCATCCAACGCGGCGTATTCTTCATCCATGGCGTTTTCAATCATGCCTGCCTTGGAAAAGACCTCTGCACGCCACAAACGGCCCACCATTCCTCCGTACTCAAGCATGATGTCCGCACCAAGGATTTCTCCTGTCCGGGGATTTACGAAACTTGGACCGTAGCCGGAGAATGGCGGTGAAGGAGATGCAGTCCAGCGCAGGACGTTGTAACGAACATCGCCGGCATCCCAATCTGCGGTGTCAGGTTGAATCTTGACAACCACCGCATTTTTAAATCCAAGGGGTTCAAAAGCCCGATTCCATTTTTCCACGCCAGCTTTGATGATGGGTCTGAACTCCAAAGGCGTGGTGTTTTCAATCCACCAGGTAATGGGCTTCACAGGCTCTGAAAGAGCAGCTGAGTAATCCTTTTTTTCGAGACGCCACCGGTGGATCATGTCTTTCCACGGCGTGGCACTGACTCCCGTCAAGTCGTCCACCTCTGTGGTGAAGAAGCCAATACGGGGATCGTCTGCCCGGGGCGTGAAGCCCTTCTCAGGCATGGGCAGCAACGCATGGCGATAGCCCACGGTAACGTAACGGCCGTCCTCAAATTGAGGTCCACCCACAGTCGGGTTGCCGTTGTCGTAGACGTAGTCGACCGACAATTCCGTATTCATGGGGTAGTTCGCGACGTCGACCACCTTGCTTTTGGTTTTGCTGAGCTTGCCCAAGGCGGACTTGCGTCCAGGACGGGAGGGTGGCTTGACCATTTGTAGCTCTTCTTTCAAGAACATGGCGTCCGCTGAGACAATCACGCCAGTACTGTCTTCGGCTTCCACCTTCAAGCTTGCGAGGATGGGGGTGTTGAGGTTGGCATCCGCCGCTTTGCTCAAGGCGTTTTCCGGGTCCACGTGGAAGTTTGTGTTCTCTGCATGAACCTCCAGTTGTCCAAAGTGCCGGTGGAACGTCACCACCTTGCTCCCGCGGTAGCTGCCGCGATAAAAGCCACTCGACACCACGCCATCCTCAACCTGTGAGAAGTAGATGAATTCGTCTTTCATGGCCTCGGCTGGAATGTGGATGTACATGCTGCCTTTGGCGGTGTCTTGATAAAGGTTGAACAGGCCTTCGTCAAGCTTAAAATCCTTGGTGAAGTTGGCCACGGATTTCAAGCCGTCCTTTCCACCTTTCTTCTTGCCGTCCACCTGCTCGGTGTCTCCTTTCTTTCCCTTCTTTTTCTTTTTCCCTTTTTGGGCCAAACCTTCTGCAGGCGCAAAGGTCAACAGGGCCGCGGCGATGGAGAGAGCCGCCCAACTCGTCATACGTTTCATGGGCCTTAAGTTACCACGACTTCGGCCCAAACCGGACCTCACTTGAACCCGCGAATCTTTTTCAGGCTCTCGTACGCCTCTTGCACTTCGAGGAAGCGCGTTTCAGCCTGTTTTGCGTAGGCTTCGCCCATATCTCGAACCTTGTCAGGGTGGAATTTCAACGCCAATCGGCGATACGCTTTTTTGATATCAGCATCGCTAGCATCGTGTCCAATTTCCAGCACCGTGTAGGGATCTGGTTTGTCGCTGTGAAAAGGCGCCTCGATCGACGCGCGATCTTTGTCGCTGACACCAAGGAAGGAAGCCATGCGTCGAATGAGCTCGACTTCGCGCAGGTCCACGTTGCGGTCTGCTTGTGCGATGCCGTACAGGTATTGAAGGAGCAAGAGGCGCTTGGCATGCGGCATGTTGGCTCGAATCTGCATGCACACTCCGCGCACGTCCACGGGATTTTTGAGCGCCTCCCTGAGCGCCAACGTCAGCTGCTCGGCCTGGGCCTGTCCAAAATTGGTGCGGAAGAACTGCTTGACATAGTCAAGTTCTGATTTCAGAACCCGTCTGTCGGCCTGCATGACGGCAGCGCTCAACACCACCATACTTAAGGCAAAATCTCCGCTTCGAGTTGGTCTCGTTTGGTTCCGAGTACCTCGGGGTTGTTTTCCCCCCATGGTCTGGTGGCCATCATCTCTGGCTAGACTGTCGTCTGAAAACATCTTTCCGAGCCAGTAACCCATCACACCGCCGATTGGACCTCCAAGGGCCCAACCGACTGCGCCACCAATCCACTTGGCGTAACCCATCAGGTGGCTTGAAGTTGGGCAAAGCCCTCTTGAATGAAAGCGGTCAATTCTTCACCATCCAAAAGTCCTTGGGAGAGGCGAGCGAGATTGGCGGCTTGCTTGGCCAATTCACCGCGCTTGGCTTCATCTTTCTCATTGAGGAGAGTTTGGGCCATGGGGTGGTTTGCATTGAAGGTGACCTCATAGCTCTCGGGCATGTCGCCGAACATCTGGAATCCACCGCCACCCACGGCTTGTTGTTCCTTCATTCGTCGCATGAATTCAGATTGCGTGATGACAAGTGGCGCCGATGTGGGAGACATGGCGGCAAACTGAACTTTGTAAGTGGAATTGCCCGGAAAGGCACCCTCCAAAATTGGCTTGAGGGTTTCTTCTTGTTTCTCGTCAAGTGCAGAGCTTAGTTCCTCATCCTTTTCAATCAACTTGTCCGCAATGTCGGCGTCGACTCTTTTGAATTGGATGTCCGTGTGAGTCTGTTCGAGCTTGCCCACGACATGAGCAGCGAGCGGGCCTTCCATGACCAATACGCTGTACCCGCGATCGGTTGCCTCTTTCACGTAACTGTGTTGTCCCTCGGCGTCAGGGGTGTATGGAAGAATGACTTTGCCGTGCTTGTCCTTTTGTGTTTCACCTACGAGTTTCATTAATTCTTCGTGCGTGTGGCACTTGCCCGAGATGTCTTTGTACAGGAAGAACTTTTGTGCGCGTTCAGCAAATTTTTCGTCAGTCAGCATGCCGTATTCAACGAATACTCGCAAATCGTCCCATTGTGCTTCAAAAGACTCGCGGTCTTTTTTAAACATCTTGGCAAGCTTGTCGCTGACTTTTTTGCTAATGTGACCTGAGATTTTCTTGACATTGGCATCTTCTTGAAGGTAAGATCGACTTACGTTTAAGGGAATGTCGGGAGAGTCAATCACACCGTGAAGCAGTGTCAAGAAATCGGGAACGATGTTCTCCACGTTGTCTGTGATGAACACTTGGTTCGAGTAGAGATGAATTCGATTTTTTTGCAGGTCGATCTGCTTCTTCAACTTCGGGAAATACAAGATGCCAGTTAAGTTGAACGGGAAGTCGACATTGAGATGGATGTGGAAGAGAGGGTCCTCAAAATTCATTGGGTAGAGGTCCCGGTAGAAGTCTTTGTAATCCTCATCTTTGAGCTTCGCAGGCTTTTTTGTCCACGCTGGCTCTGTATTGTTCACGACGAATGGCACCTCCACGCTAACCTTCTTGACCTTGCCGTCCTCGTCAGTAGCCCCTTCGGGGTCATCGACATATTCAGATTTCGTGCCTTGGACAATTTCCACAGGCATGAACTTGCAATACGTGTTCAGGATTTCTCTTACGCGCTCTTGAGCGAGATATTCCTTCGCATCATCAGAAATGTGCAGCACGATGTCCGTCCCAGCTTTGTCTTTTTCGATGTCTTCAATCGTAAAGTTGGGAGAACCATCACAGCTCCACTTGACCGCTTTCGCACCTTCGCGCTGGCTGAGTGTTTCGATGTCCACGCGGTCTGCCACCATGAAGGCAGAGTAAAAGCCCAAACCGAAATGTCCAATGATGGCCTGTTTGGCCTCGGCATCCTTGTATTTTTCAAGAAAGTCGGTTGCACCTGAGAAAGCGATTTGATTGATGTATTTGTCAATCTCTTTGGCTGTCATTCCAATTCCGGCGTCGCGAATGGTCATGGTGCCTGCGCTTTCATCTAGGAAAATGTCAACTTGAGGATTCTCAGAGATTGTTCCTACTTCGCCCAATTGAGCCAGTGTCTTGCGCTTTTGGGTGGCATCCACTGCATTGGATACGAGCTCTCGTAAGAAAATTTCCTGATCGCTATACAGGAACTGTTTGATGATGGGGAAGATGTTGTCAGTGGTGACATTGATTGTGCCTTGTTGTGCCATAGATCTTCTTGGTCTGGGTTGATATCGATTCAAATAAAAAGAGACGCTGCACCTCGGTGCAACGCCTCCGTGCTTTCAATTCCTGTGCCATCCATGAGGTTGGGGGTAAAGGCTGCCAGAATCGTCAGTCATAAGACCAATTGTGGTGACATCGTGTCAGTATTGATGATGAATAACGACACGCGCAGTGATGCCATTTTCCATTCGAAGGATGTATGCACCAGCCTTGAGGTCATTCACATTGAGTGTGGTTTGTCCCGGATAAATGCGCTCAAATCCCACTGATCGTCCTTGCGTGTCAATCCAGTCGGCATTCATGGGTGCATTGCCATCCCACAGCACGTGGAGTTGATTTTCTGCGGGAATGGGATATGCAGTCATTGAACCGTCTACATCGAACTCGCCAACACCCACGGGCAAGATGGGATTGAAAACATAGCCAGTTCCTTCACTTGGCCATGTATTTCCCCATCCTTCATCGCCACTGTAAATCCAGTCAAAGATGTCATTGATGGTCTGGAATTGCGGACCATCTGCCGCACCTTCTGCAACGAGAAGAGACCCAGCGTAAGAGTCGGGATCGAAGTTGCCCAAGAGACCGGCGGTATTGATGAAATCTGCCGCAATGAGACTGTGATCGGTAATGGTGTTGGGGCCGTAGTGGAAGGTGATGGTACCCGTTTCATGAAGCCAAACTTGGTAGTTGGCGCGCTGAGTTGCTGTAATCACAGAATCTTCGCCGTACACTTCGTCGTAGAACCCGACGTTGTGATATTCAACCCTAAAGATTCGGTTGGGTGAGATGCCGTCATAAGTGTATCGAATTTCACTTATGTCTTGACCTGTTGTGTCCGCGGGGGATACATCGCAGATGTCAGCAAAGACTGGGGCAACGAGGTGATTGGCATTTCCAACACCAAGGATCATTTCGCCTAAGTTGGCAGTCATGACCATGGTGCAAGTGTCTCCCCACATCACCATGTCAAATGGGATGGGCAACATTTCCTCAGGATCATCCCATCCCGCACTTAGGTTGACCAAGGAATATTCCTCGAGCGGTTCGTAGGGTTGAGAAATGATGTCGGTCGTGTAGGGAGCGTCTTGGCCCCAAGACATGGCAACGAGTGGCATGGCGACTCCAAATAACATAAAGTGTTTCATGTCGCCAAAAGTAGCATTCGCGCTGCAATCAGAAGTTGGGGGACAAGCCGTGTTTGTTATGAAATCCTTGAATGTGCTCGATGACTTCTTCTGGCGAGTTGGCCAAACGAAAGAGGTCGTCATCGTCGTCACTGATGGTCTTGTATTTCTCCAGCATCGTTTGCTGAAACCATTCGAGCAGGCCTCCCCAAAAATGACTGTCGTACAAAACAATGGGCTGTTTTGTGATTTTGTTTGTCTGCATCAAGGTCAGTGCTTCGAACAATTCATCCATGGTTCCAAAGCCACCTGGCATGACTACAAAAGCTTGACTGTATTTGACGAACATCACTTTGCGCACGAAGAAGTAGTCAAAATTCAAACATGTATCAGCATTGATGAAGTCGTTGTGACTTTGCTCAAATGGAAGTTCAATGTTCAATCCGACTGACACGCCGTCGCGGTCTTGGGCACCGCGGTTTCCGGCTTCCATAACACCTGGGCCTCCCCCTGTAATCACACCATAGCCCGCATCGACAAGGGCTGAAGCTACAGCGCGAGACGCTTTGTATGTGGGCGTCTCGGGCCCGGTTCGGGCCGAACCGTAAATGCTCACGCAAGGACCAATGGCCTGAAGTGTTTCGTAGCCTTCCACGAACTCGCTCATGATCTTAAAAATGGACCAACTGTCGTTGCTTTTGATTGCAGACCAAGAGAGATTGGGGTGCTTTTTGATGTTGTACTTCATGTTTAGAAGGTACAACACTGAAAAGCAAAATTTCTTGGCGATAAGGTGTTATCCTTTTTCGAGAAGCGGACGCAGAAATCTCCCTGTGTGGCTCTCTGAAATCTTTGTCACCTGTTCAGGCGTTCCAGCTGCCACAATGGTGCCGCCATTTTTGCCGCCTTCGGGACCGATGTCAATGAGGTGGTCGCAGACTTTCAACACGTCCAAATGGTGCTCGATGACGACAACCGTATTTCCTTGACTCACAAGTTTGCGCAAGACGTCAATCAAAAGTTGCACATCCTGAAAGTGCAATCCCGTGGTGGGCTCATCTAAGATGTAAAGCGTGTTGCCAGTGCCTACTCGCGCAAGTTCAGAAGCGAGTTTCACTCGTTGCGCCTCTCCGCCACTGAGTGTGGTGCTTTGTTGGCCTAGAGTGATGTATCCTAGCCCGACGGCTTGAAGGGTTGATGTGATGCGATGAATTTTAGGAATGGCCTCGAAAAAGGCATGTGCGTCATCTACCGTCATGGCCAGTACATCGGCGATGCTTTTGCCGCGATATCTCACCTCAAGGGTTTCACGATTGAAGCGCTTCCCGTGACAGATTTCGCAAGACACGTGAACGTCAGGTAAAAAGTTCATTTCGACAGTACGAACTCCGGCGCCTTTGCACGATTCACATCGACCACCCGCAACATTGAATGAAAATCGCCCCTTTTTGTAGCCGCGAATTTTTGCTTC
>DCBH01000128.1:2970-3100 GCA_002313415.1 Flavobacteriales bacterium UBA1112 | reverse complement strand
TGCATGGCACGCAAACTCTCCAAAACATCTTGATGCCGATCCTCGGCCAAATCTCCCTCAAAGACGTCGTTGTATGCGAACAAAAAATCCATGGCCTCAGACTCATCCATGGCTTCAAATCGAGCCACAG
>DCBH01000128.1:0-2549 GCA_002313415.1 Flavobacteriales bacterium UBA1112 | reverse complement strand
AGTCCAAACATCCGAACCTTGAACATCAATTGGCGGATTTGATCGAGGTAAAGCCCATTGAACTCTGCCTCTACCTTTTTCTCCAAACGCCCAAGCTCTTGCAACAGCAGGTCCTGTTTCAATGACAAATCGCTTGGGTTAAAAATGGCCTCTTCAATCATGCCCTGCAACATGTCAAGCTCCCCCTCGACCCCCTTGAAGGTGACCAAACGTCGCAATTCACGAAATTCCTCCTTGTAGCACCGCAGCAAGGTCAGTTTCAACTTCCGAGCGACACGCAACGTCGTGTCTGCGCCTACATACGGATTGCCGTCCCGATCGCCCCCTGGCCAAAATCCAATGCGCAGCATCCCATTGTTCAGTCCTGCACCATCTGAACGACCAAGGGCACTGGCGACACGTGCCCCAAGAGAACTGCATGCCTCAAAAAACACATTCTCGAGGTACCAGATTTGGCGAATCGCTTCCTCGTAAGGAGTGGGCGGTTCACTTTGAAAAAATGGCGTCAGTCCCAACTGATGGAGCCGCTTGCGAATGTTGACAAGGTCGTTGTCTTCCATGGCCAAAGCCAAATCCGTGATGATGGCAAGTACGTGACCCGGATAAAATTGCGTGGGATGTGATGTCAACACCACACGAACTGCGTATTCCGAGAGCATCGTGCGCATCTCGTCTTCCAGCCCGTGCCTGCGTACACGCTGCATCAAACTTGGAAGGGACTCCGCGCCACCCATGTCATTCAATTGCGCATAACGCGCATCTTCCAGCGCATCGACCAACACCACTTGACGTTCGATGTACTGAATGATTCGAAACAGGAGCGCCGCCCCGTCCTCAGCATTGTTTTTACCCTGGTCCTGAAGGAATTCTGAAAGGATTTCATGTGGCGCAGCGCCACGTTCCAGTCCCATTTCACAAGCCTCTTGAAGCAATGGTACCCTGAGACCTGTTTGCCGGATTCCATCCAAGGGCAGCGTCAAAAAAATGCCATTGAACACTTGATACGGATGACTGACCACCGACCTATAATCCTTCTTCTCACGCATGATGACTGCAAAGTTACCTCGTACTTTTGAGCCATGCGCATCGACATCCTGACAGTCCTCCCTGGACTCCTGAGTGGGCCTTTTGCTGAAAGCATCGTCAAGCGTGGCATCGACAAGGGCCTCGTGGAGGTGCATGTACATGACCTCCGTCAATGGAGCACCAACAAACACAACAAAGTCGATGATGCACCATTTGGCACCGCAGCTGGCATGGTGCTCGCCATGCAACCTCTTCATGACGCCATCACGAATCTTCAAGCTGAGCGAGCTTACGATGAAATCATTTTCCTGACCCCAGATGGAGAGCAACTCAAACAACAACGTGTCAACCAGCTGTCGCTGTCTGGCAACCTCCTGATGATTTGCGGACATTACAAAGGCATCGACCAACGCCTTCGCGACCATGTCATCACTCTGGAAATCAGCATCGGGGATTACGTGCTTAGCGGTGGCGAACTGGCGGCTGCAGTTTTGACTGATGCTCTCGTGCGACTTGTTCCTGGAGTCCTTGGGGACGAGACAAGTGCCCTCAGCGACAGCTTCCAAGACGGCCTTCTGGCTCCCCCTGTTTACACGCGTCCAGAGAACTACAATGGCTGGAAAGTGCCTGACATCTTGCTCAGTGGAAACCATGCCGCCATCGACAAATGGCAGGAAGAACAGGCATTGGCCAGAACAAAAGCGCGCAGACCCGATTTGCTCGATGGAACAAAATGAGGCTGACTTGCCTTAAATTCTTAAAACGAGGTCGCGGAGTTCACAAAGAATATTCGTAATATTGCACCCCATTTGTGGGATGTTGTCAACAACGCCCACATTGACAACGTACAAGACAACACCATGGACCGCATCAAGGACATCACAGCCAAGTTGGTCGAGACCAAAGACTGGCCTGATTTTGCAGCTGGCGACACCGTCACTGTGACCATCAAGATTAAAGAGGGCAACAAAGAGCGTCTTCAGGCCTTTCAAGGTGTGGTTATTCAACGCCGAGGAGTGGGTGCGACTGAAACGTTCACACTTCGAAAAATCGCAAGTGGTGTAGGTGTGGAGCGCATCTTTCCCATTTCTTCGCCGTTTGTAGAAAAAATTGAAGTGAACAAAAGAGGAAAAGTGCGTCGCTCACGTGTGTACTACCTCCGTGGACGAACGGGCAAGGCTGCGCGCATCAAGGAACGCCGTCTCGCGAAGTAAGACTTCAATCACCCAAACGACCTACAACGGTCATGAAAAAGCCAATCCAGTGGGGTTGGCTTTTTTCATGCTTTCAAGCGAATCCGTAAATCTGAACATGCGGCTCCGGACCGTGCTCCACCTGCCTCACCCAAGCAAGGATGAGGTCGTGCATGGCTTTGACTACAGGAGGTGCTTCAACGGTCATGATGTTTTTGGTTTTTTAGGTTGCGCGGCCTCCGCTGACGCGAAGCCCGCGCATAAGCCGGCTCAAGCCGCAAAAGATTCAAGTTGCTCTGGCTTTTCCCCTCGAGCCTTGCTGCGCAAGGC
>DCBH01000047.1 GCA_002313415.1 Flavobacteriales bacterium UBA1112 | reverse complement strand
CCAATCCTGCCGTGATGAAAGCATTTTGGATGGCGGGGCTGCTGCTCTTGGCTGTTGTGAACGTAACACTCGCCCAAGACGACCAAGCGTGGCTTTTCAATGGAGGCTGCGTGGTGGGGATCACAGCAGCGCAAGTGAGAGGGGATGGCATTGAAGGGTTCAACAAATTTGGTTTCCACGGAGGGGCCTTGGTGGAGGTTCGGAAGTATCAAAATTTAGGCTTTCAGTTAGGGATTCTCTACAACCAGAAAGGCAGCCGTAAAGTCCAAAACCCACGAACTGGAGATTACGACAATTGGGGTTACAAGTTTACATACGTCGACATTCCACTTTCCGTGGTTTACGACTTCAAACAAGCGTACACAATCGGCACCGGTCTGCAACCCGGTGTTTTGATTGGTGGCTTTGAGGACGGGGTGGTCAGCGGTGTTTCCGATGGAGTATGGGAACCAACTGATTTGCCCATTCGCAATTGGGAGTTGAGTTGGGTGATCTGGTTGGGCATGCGCACAAGCGAGCAAGGCGAGTGGTTCCTACGCCACACTCAAAGCCTGCCCGGCATCGTCCCCAAGCCTGACTTGACCAATCCCAACTTGCGTTGGGACGACCGCATGCAAAATCTCACTTTGCAGGTGGGATACACCCGGCTTCTCAGGTCATGGAATGACCGTTGACAACGGTCATTCCTCCTGCTGCTGAACACCTTCAATGACGTCATCTAAGGTGACCTTGACGTCCCGAGCCGCCACGAGAAGGGACTGCCATGGACCGTCCATCAAGGAGCGCACCTCCATTTCGACTTCGTCGATGGCTTTTCTCGCAATGTCCAATTTTCGTTCTCCATTGGACGTTACCCCCTCCCGAATGTCAGGCATCGCATCGTAGAGCAAGCTCATCACACGAACAGTGACATGATCGTAGCCAACAAAATCTTTCGGCATCCAAATCATATCGTGAATCGCCGTGATGCCCTGTGCCACCTCCTTGTTCAAAGAATCCACAACCGCGGTCGTCGAGTCATTCAGATTTCTCCAAGCACCGCTCATGGCATTCATTGCAGCGTCCGCCACTGCCAATTCCTGCATAAGTGCTGCGAGTCGCTTTACTTCATTATGGGCACGCTTCATTTGAGACACTCCCTCCAAGTAGGTTCCTTCGATGAATTCAGTTCTTGGATCGTGCTTCCATGTCATCTCCATGGAGTCTACATGCATGCCCATCGTCAAGACTGCAGTATATGTCCCTGGTGCGACTGATGGACCACCACCCACAGGGTCAACATCGTCTTCCACATCACGACTCGGCCACCGAACACCGTCCGTGTCACCTCGCCATGTCAAGCTCTGCCAACCAGGTTGGACTTCCTTGGACATCCGTCGAAGAGTATCGCCCATTTGGCTCAGGATGACCACGTCCATCTCATCATACACCTCCGCCGTATCCGCTTCAACAAAGACATGACCATGCGCATTCCGATTCCTATTTTCTCCTTGCCAAAGGTGATCGGCCATGAATCGCGATCCCGCCGGACGAGGACGTGGCACTTGATAACCCTTCGCTGCGTCAAACACGCGAAAAGTGCTGTTGAGCAATGCCGCGCCTTCATTGGCCAGCGCTCGCAATGGAGACAAATCGTCAATGACATAAGCTGCGCGACCAAATGTCCCAAGGACCAAATCTCCTTCTCGTTCTTGGATGGCCATGTCCCGCACAGGAACGGCTGGGAGGTCATGATTCCATTGGCGCCAATTGGCGCCACGGTCCACACTGAAGTAAAGCCCTTCTTCCGTCCCCAAGAACAACAAATCTGGTGCAATGGGATCTTGGACGACGCACTGAGCGTGGGCTGGAACATCTTCACCATAAACCAGACGCTTCCACGATTTGCCGCCATCTGACGTACGATAGAGATAAGGTTCCCAGTCATTTCGACGATAATTGTTGGCAACCACATAAATCTCGTCAGAACTGTGTGGACTCACATGAATAAAAGGAATCCATGATCCCTTGGGCAAACCCTTGAGTTGATCAGCGTGGTCCGTCCACGTCAATCCGCGATCTCTGGTGTGCTGCAACCTTCCATCATCTGTCCCCACCCACAATTCATTCGGACGATCTTCGGCAGGTGTGATGCACAAAATCGTGCAGTGATTTTCCGCTTTGGTGGCATCAATCGTCAGCCCTCCACTTTTGGCTTGCTCAAGTTTTTCCGGGTCATTGGTCGTCAAGTCAGGGCTCAATGTTTCCCAAGAGCGACCTCGGTCGCCGCTGTAGTGGACGCGGTTGGACCCGAAATACAGGCCATCTCGATCGTTGGGGTCCAAGGCCAACGCTGCGTTCCAAGCAAAGCGCAATGCATTGGTGTCTGGAGATGCCGGTTGAATGTCTGTCATTCTCAGGGTGGTCAAATTCACGCGATGAAGGGCACCCCCTTGAGACATCGCATACACATCCCCATCGCCTGAAGGCTGAACATCAAATCCGTCTCCGAAAAGTACCTCCTGCCAATCCTCGTTGCGGATGCCTCCCGTGTGCCATACCGAGGAAGGTCCTACCCAAGATCCATTGTCTTGCATACCGCCGTAGACATTATACGGCTCCTCATTGTCGACTGAAATGTGATAAAATTGCCCAACTGGAAGGTTGTTGACAAAGGTCCAATTCTCTCCACCATCTCGGCTGATGTTCAATCCTCCATCGTTGCCGTTGATCAGGTAATTTGGGTCTGATGGGTGAATGTACATGGCATGATGGTCAGGGTGCACACCACTGTATGGCAAGATGACATCAAAGGAGCGTCCTCCATCGGTCGATTTGGACACCATACTCCACAAACTAAAGATGTGGTCTTCATTGGTAGGGTCACAATGAATTTCAGCATAGTAAAATGGGCGGTTGCCCACGTCGCTGTCCGTGGTTTGGCGCCGGAAGTTGACTCCCCCGTCATCCGAACGATAAAGTGCGTATTCTTTCGACTCGACAAGGGCATACACCACATCGGGGTTGGCAGGGCTCATCGCCAATCCAATTCGGCCCAGTTCACCTTCAGGAAGGCCGTCTTCCGACGTACGTTCAGCCCACGTCGCACCCCCATCGTGTGTGACATACAAACCACTCCCACTGCCCCCTGAGGTAAATGTCCACGGCTGTCTGCGGAAAGACCACATCGCTGCAAAAAGTTTGTCAGGATTGGAAGGATCCATGATCAATTCCGCACAACCCGTGCGCTCATCCACATTTAAAATGTGCGACCATGTCACACCACCATCTGTTGTCTTAAAAACCCCTCGCTCAGGGCTGTCCCCCCACGCTGATCCCGTAGCAGCAACATACACTGTTTTGGGATCGCGAGGATGAATAATAATTCGATGAATGTTTCGCGTGTCCTCCAATCCCATGAAATCCCATGTCGCACCGCCATCTAGACTTTTAAACGCACCGCGACCGCTGGTGTGACTGTTCCGAGGGTTGCCTTCCCCTGTTCCTACCCATACCAAGTCAGGATTTAGAGGGCTGAGGGCAACTGCACCTATGCTTTGTGTCGGCTGGTCGTCAAAAATAGGTTCCCACGTTACGCCGGCGCTGACGCTTTTCCAAAGCCCACCAGATGCTGTCCCGACGAAAATGACTTCTGGCTCTAAATGCGGTACGGCGATTGAAGTAACTCGCCCGCTCATGGTGCCAGGTCCGATGTGGCGAACGTTCAGCGCTTCCACCAACGCTTCCACAGGATCATTGTCCTCCGTTTGAGCTTGAGTTGAGGACCATGCAAGCAAACACATCGCCGCAACAAAGACAGCGCGAAAATGTAAAATCGAAATCTTCATCATCAAATTTTTATTGTTTGGTCATGCTTAAGGGGGAATGTAAATGAAAGGCCTAGGGCTTTGGCCGTGACAAATCCATCCGCTGTGAATGGTACTTCTCCCCCACCTAGCAAATTCATCAAATCGTTTTTGAGCACCTCTCTCAAGGCTCCGTCTCGTGTAATAACCTGCAGAGACACCGTTGCCATTGCATTTGGACGAATCGCCTGCGACTCCATCAATGTCACATCCCCTACGACCTCTCCATGAACAAAGAGATTGACGTTCGCATCAGTGACCGTCACTCCGTAGGGGTTGGGATTGTACACATCAACATCCATGAGGGCTTGCATGCCTTGAAGAGACAGCTGAACCTTGGAAAGGTCATTCACGGCAACCACTTCCACATTTTGGTACAAGCAGCCGCTAAGTCCCATCATCAACATCGCCATTCCAGTCTGAATCGCCAACCGTTCACCCATGGCGCTTGGCGAATTCTGCGTGAAAGTGAGGTATCGTTTCAATGCCCTTGAAGTAGTTGAATAATCCGTAGTGTTCATTTGGACTGTGAATGGCATCTGAATCCAAACCAAATCCCATCAGCACAGTCTTCAAACCCAGTATTCTTTCAAAGCTTGATACAATGGGAATGCTACCACCACTTCGGACAGGCACGGGCACTTTTCCGAAAGTCGCTTCCATGGCAGCCGAGGCGGCCAGGTAAGAGGGGCTTTCAGTTGGCGTGACTGCGGGCTGCCCACCGTGCATTGGACTTACCTTAATCTTCACGCTGTCAGGAGCAATTTTCTTAAAGTGCGCCTCGAATTTCGCCGTGATGTCCTCGGGATTTTGATGAGGCACCAAACGCATTGAAATTTTGGCATAAGCTTTTGAGGCAATCACGGTCTTGGCTCCTTCTCCTGTATATCCACCCCAAATGCCGTTGACATCAAGGGTAGGTCTGATGCTCATGCGCTCAGGAATGCTGTACCCCGACTCTCCTTCTACTGCCCCAATGTCGATGCTTTTTTTGTACGCCTCCTCGCTGAACGGAGCTTCTGCCATGGCCTCGCGCTCTTCGGCACTCAGTTCCTCCACGTCGTCGTAGAACCCTGCCACTGTAATTTGCTGATTTTCATCCTTTAAGGAGGCAATCATCTCACACAGAATGTTGATGGGGTTGGGAGCTGCCCCTCCGTACAAGCCACTGTGAAGGTCCCGATTGGGGCCGGTCACTTCCACCTCAACGTAACTCAAACCTCTGAGCCCGGTAGTGATGGAAGGGACGTCATTGGCAATGACTCCAGTATCACTCACCAAAACCACATCGGCTGAGAGTCGCTCTTTGTGGGCTTCCAAAAAATCCTCCAAATGAACGGAGCCCACCTCCTCCTCTCCCTCGATCATGAATTTGATGTTGCACGGGACTTGGTTCGTGGCCACCATGGCCTCAAAAGCTTTGACGTGCATGAAAAATTGTCCCTTGTCGTCACATGCCCCACGAGCAAAAATGGCTCCCTCGGGATGGAGTTCAGTCTTCTTGATTACTGGCTCAAACGCGGGGCTATCCCACAGATCGATGGGATCGGCCGGTTGCACATCATAGTGGCCATAGACCAAAACCGTAGGAAGAGAGACATCGACCATTTTTTCTCCGTAGACCACCGGATAACCCTCGGTAGCTACAACTTCAACGTTGTCAGCGCCCGCGTTCCGTAGATGATTTGCAACCACCTCAGCACACTTATGTGTGTCACTTGCATAGGCGGCATCTGCGGAAATACTCGGGATACGCAACAACTCCAAAAGCTCATTGAGCATGCGCTCCCGATGCTCACTCATGTATTCTCGTATGTCCATGGTTGGAAGGTACAACCTCGGTCTGCCCGGACCTATCTTCGCAGCGCGGCACGTTCACAAGTGATGATAAGCCAATCTAACCTCCCCAAATTCAATGACTCTGCTCAGGCATTTCAACACCTGACCGACGCGGAATTGCATCGTGCAATTGTCTTGTTTTCACTCATTGGCAAGTCATGGGTCGTAAGCGTAGGAAGTGCATTGGCCCGGATTGCACTCGCTCTTCGCATTCCAATGTCGTGGGCGATAAGACCAACCGTGTACGCGCACTTTTGTGGTGGTGAATCCATTGCTGATTCCGAGGAGACCATCGATAAACTGAGTGCACACAATGTCCGTACCATTCTGGACTACAGTGCAGAAGGTCAGACGGACGAAAGCGATTTAGATGCCACATGTAGCGTAGTCTTGGCCACAATTCAAGCCGCCCAAGGAGACGCGCGTTATGCTTTTGCCGTCTTCAAGGTAAGTGGCCTTTCATCCAATGCTCTGCTCGAGAAAGTGAGTACATCGTTGGCTGGTGGGAAGTCGCTGAGTCAATCTGAGCAAATCGCTTGGGAGCGTGTCCAAGCACGCGTCCGAACGTTGTGCGAAGCCACCGCACAAGCTGGTGGACGTGTGATGATTGATGCAGAGGAATCATGGATTCAGGATGCCATTGACGAATTGGCCGAAGACATGATGTCCGACTACAATCGGGGCCGAGTGGTGGTTTACAACACCGTGCAATTGTATCGGCACGATCGCTTGGTCTACCTGGAAAACATGGCATCACGGGCAGAGGAAGGGGGGTACATGTGTGGTGTCAAATTGGTTCGGGGTGCGTACATGGAAAAAGAGCGCCAGCGCGCGTCCAATTTGGGATATCCGTCACCTATTCAACCCGACAAAGCAAGTTCAGACCGCGATTTCGACGCAGCTTTGCGCTGGGTGTTGCATCGAATCGAGAAGCTCCATCTCGTAGCCGGCAGCCACAATGAGGAAAGCAACCTAAAGCTTTGCAAATGGATGGCTGAGGCCGGACTCCAGCCAAGTGACGAAAGGGTATCTTTTGCCCAGCTCCTAGGAATGAGTGATCCCGTTACGTTCAATCTTGCTGCTCACGGTTACAATGTGGCGAAGTATGTGCCCTATGGTCCCATCCGTGAAGCCATACCCTATCTCATCCGTCGTGCCCAAGAAAACACCTCGGTCAGTGGACAAATGTCACGTGAACTCGAATTGCTTCGTCGAGAACAAACAAGGCGTTTGGGTTCGTGAGGCTCCAGTTCAATCAGGAGCGTACCGCAGCGTCAATCTTGCGCTGATGCCGTCGGAAGGCAAAATACCTGGACCGGGATACGCCAATGCCCTTCGGGTGAAATAGGCTGTGTTTGTCGCGTTATTCAACTTCATTCCTATCGACCATTTTCCTTCTTGCCACCTTCGCTGCACTCCCAAATCCAGAACTCTGTAATTGGGAATCAAGCCGTGAAGGGCAGTAGGGGTGTAAGTAGAATTCGTTGCTTCTGTGAATTGGTCCCCAACATGTTGTGCCAAAACCTGAAAATCCCACGATGGTGTTCGGTGGAGGATGGAAATGCGCAACACCGACCGAGGCACGAGCTCTACCTCTTTGCCAACGATCGCTGCAAGGCCACCCTCGAGGTAACGACTTCGCATCCAAGATGCAGAACCCAAAACCGTTGTCGCGTGTCCATTTTTCCAGATCTGCTGGCGACTTGCAGAACACTCGAGGCCAGCCGTCTGGGCATCTGACAAATTCGTTCGCAACAAGACAGGTTTCTCGACGAGAATTGGATCAGGCACTGTGGTCACCAAAAGCCCAATCCGGTCTTGATACCACAAAACGAACGCGCTGACATCTAACGTCCAGCCCTCGCCGGAAGTGCGATAGCCCAAATCGACGTTTGCACCTCGCTCATCCGAAATCTCTGGATCAACCACCACACCGAGGTTGTTGATTTGAATGTCACTGAAATTGACCGCTCTGAAATTGCGAACAGCATTGGCGTACCATTCACCTGCAGGCCGTTTCCAAGAAACTCCCACTCCAGGCAAGAATATCTCCCGCCTGTTGTCGCTCTCACTCGCAAACAAGGAGTCATCGACAACGTTGCCCGCCAAATCCAAATAAACCTCACGATACGTGCCTTCTGCAAAGGTTCCAATTCTCTCCCAACGAACCCCTGGCGTCAAGGACCAGCTTGGTGCAAATGACCAAATTCCCTGTGCAAAGGCTGTCAATTGGGCATTGGGAAACGTGAAATCACTTTCTTCTCTTGCCAAGTCTGAATTGTCAAATTCAAAATCAGATTCAGTCCCTGGAACTCCAGGCGCTTGACGCATCCGGTTTTGACCCAAATATCCTTGAGACCCCAAAACCAAAGCCGACAGCCTGTCGTCCTCACCATGCGTCCATCGTTTGGTGACTCGAGTATCCCACCCCAGGGAAGCGAAATCACCCCAAATCAAATCCCGTTCTGTTCCGTAGTCCACTCGGTTTGGCGTCCCTAGAAATCCAAGAGATTTGCGAGATGCCTGCAAAGCCCGAGTGGAAATGTTCACATCCACATCGCCTCGAGCTGGGGTCCAGATCAAATCTGCAGAAGCGATGTTCCAAGACACGTCAAACCAATTCCGAGATCGATCACTCCGTCGGGGATCGATTTCAAATTGGACATCTGTCAATCCCCCAGACTGCTGCTCCGTGCGGCGCAACAATGTCAGACGCTGATCCAATTTCAACAAACCTCGATTGCCCTCAAAGCGCTCGTGCAAAGCCAACGTCGCAGTCGTGCTTTCAAACACCGAGTTGTCTCTCCATCCACTGCCCGCTTTGCGATCTACACCGACCAAAAAGCCCAACTTCGAACCACCTCCAGATGCTTCTGCAAAAAAATGATGATGACCACGATATGAACCCTCGCGCGGGGCGTAGCTGGTGTGTGAGGCCGTCCACCTCCCAGATGGTCCTTTTCCCAAGGTTACGGGTCGCATCACAAAGTTGAGCATGCCGCCTAGCTGCGAGCCATATTGCAGAGCAGATGCGCCAGACACCCACTGCACTTCCTCAACCATGGTCAATGGAGGCGTGTAATAGGATTCTGGATAACCCAGAGGATCTGCAGCAATGGGATGCCCATTCTGTCGCATACTGAGATGGGCGGAACGATTGGGGCTCATCCCACGAACACCGACCCCCAACTGTAGCCCAGCAGCATCACTCTCCCAAATGTTGGCTCCAGGAAGCGCTGCAAAAATGTTACGAGGTTGAACCTCACCGCCGACGGCCAGTTGAGCCTCAGGCAACATCACGGCACTTTTGATGCCTCGGTACATCCCTCCAGCTTCCAAGGAGCTCATGAAAGTCAATGGATCTTCTGCTTTTTCTTCAACTTCAGCAGAGGCCAAATCCACGAGCAGCGGTTCAAGCTTGAGTCGCACTTCCGCAGCAGCATTTCGGGGACGCTCTATTGTAACCGTATCCGTGACATATCCAAACGCGGAAAGGATGACCACAGCTTTGTTGCATTCCGAGGAAGGCCAAAGCAACCCTGCTTCACCAACAGTGTAGGTCTGAACTTGCCCCCCATCCAAGCAAGTCCATCGCAACATGGCACCAGACATGGAAGCGTTGTTTTCACCGACCACGTACACCGTTTGAGCCGAGGATAAAAACGGCAAAACAGCCAAGGCCAGGACCAAAGTCCCCCAACAAACCAATTTCATCCGCCAATCACCAGCCACGTGCATCTCGAAGGGAGTCTTTCATGGATTCATATTGTTTTGGCCGAATCACAGAATCTAGGGGAAGTACAAACGTGCGTTGCCCCCAATCATTTTCTAAAGTAGTCAGGTCCACAAATGGATCAATCATGAGCTGGGAACGTCGGCCATTGAGGCTTGCCCAAACCTCGGCACGAACGCGGACATGCTCCCCTTTGGCATCGTCCCAAATTTCCTGAATGTGCTTGGCTGTCGCAATCATCAAATCTGGCTGGGTCCCCATCATCTTTTCCTGATTTGGCGTCAGGAAATCTCCGACTGGAAATTCTCGCTCTTGCCCTTTGTCATTTTGGATGAAATACGTGGCCCAACCCGCCTTTTCCATCAACATGACTCTCCATCCAAATCGATAGCCGCTCTCGTGCCAATACATCGACCCCTGATAGGCCAAAACACGCCAAGGAAAAATCAATTGAATGCCCAAGAAAATCCATACCAAGGCAACTTGCTGCACGGACCATACCGCATTTCTGCCTTCACTATTCAGGATAGGAACACGCCAAGAAGATCCCGGCATCCGATTCCAGAGCCGAACATGCCAGCCATCACTAAAAAACACCGTGGTGCATGCAATCATAACCCATGGAAAGACACCAATTGGAAACAAGATCCACGTCAACACATGGAATGTGACCAACACGGGATAGAAGTACGGACGAATTCTGTCGCTAAAGAGTGCAAAGGGAGCAAACAAATCAAAAGCCGCACCTGCCCAACTGAACAAAAAGGCCACCTCTTTAAAAGCAAAGAGCGGCCCGAGCAATGGAAATGAGCTGTGCTGAGGCAACCACATGATCAGCGGCTGGGCGTTCAAAAGCCAATCCGCATTGAGTTTGGCCAAGCCTGCGTAGAAATACACCAAGGCAAGCAAAAGACGAATGGATGTCACAGCCAAGCGAGGAACCATTGAGGTGGTCGCAGAGGTGGGAAGCCATATCAGCATAAACGCCACCAAAGACACAAAGTAATAGTGATTTAAGTAGTTGCTCTTGTCCAACAATTCAACGTAAGTGAAGCAGATGAAAAACAACGCCGCACCCCATTTTGCTGTTTTCCCAAACAACAACAACACTCCCCCGAGAATCATTCCAGAAAAGAGAACCCACGCACCAGTCAAACTGGGGCGTGGGAGCCATTCAAATCCATCGAAGGGAAACGTCCAAATCGGGTCAAGTACTTGGGTATCGACCCATCCATTGAACACGAATCTCGTCGTGCTGAAAAGCACGAGGACCGCGAACATCCGTCGCAGCGTCAACAACGGCGCCACTGAGGTCATCTCCTCAATCGCCGTCGTTGTCCTGATAAGTAATCAATACGCCAAGAGAAGACATCATGTCCACTTTCCACAGAACCACCAACGCCTGCAACTCACCATAGACGTCATACGACGCGGCCTGTTGCTCGACCACAAAGGTCGCCAAGGGATCTTCGAGAGAAGCGATTGCCGTTTCTGCAGAGCTCAATTGCGCCGCAATGTCATCGTGCAAACCCTCACCGTAGGAAACATCACCCAATGACTTCAAGTAATCGTCCAAACCAAGAGCATTTGTCGATCCGTTGTTGTCGTCGCCGAAGTAAACATGAGCGCATGACTTCAGGCTTTCAGCCAAGAAATCTACACTCCACATCGCTGCAAA
>DCBH01000063.1 GCA_002313415.1 Flavobacteriales bacterium UBA1112 | reverse complement strand
AACGATTGGTTTCCATGGGCACCCGGTGCAGCGAATGTGGGATTCCTGGGGGACCGTCAAGAGGAGGCTCCAAACTTCAGAATGACCATTTCCACGCGGTGGGGGACCAAGATTTTTGAGACCACATCCATCGAAGAGCCCTGGGATGGTCGAGTGAGCGGTCGATTGGCACAAAACGGCATTTACGTGGTGCAAGCGGAATACTTAGACGGTTCGGGGGCGTGGCGCAACCAACTGGTCTACCTGACCGTGATGTCAGGCCAATAAGACGGTCAAACTTTACAACAAACTGGGGGTCTCGCTGTGGGTTCCACATCCCTTCTGTATTAAATTTGTCCGAATCGCGGACCCAACTTAGAATCCGTCCGGCACCAAATAACGCCGTGGCGGCTCCCTCGTGAGGCCTGCGAGATTACGCGATTCAATCAAGACTCATGGCCTCAAACGAAAGTAAATTTATCGGTGAAGGGTTGACGTATGACGACGTCTTGCTCGTGCCAGACTACTCGGAAGTGCTTCCACGTGACGTCCAGCTTCACGCACCTTTTTCACGCAACATCCAACTGAAGACTCCCATTGTCAGTGCGGCAATGGACACCGTCACTGAGAGCAAGATGGCCATCGCCATGGCTCGGAATGGGGGAATCGGTGTCGTTCACAAAAACATGACGATTGCAGCTCAGGCAAATGAGGTGCGCAAGGTCAAACGTTCTGAAAGTGGCATGATCCAAGATCCGGTCACCTTGAGCAAAGACGCCACCGCAGGTGACGCGCTCACCATCATGCGCGAGCACAAAATTGGTGGCATCCCTGTGACCGACGATGCAGGCAAACTCGTGGGCATTGTCACCAACCGAGACCTGCGATTTGAAAAGCAGGCTCCCCGGCCCATTGCCGAACTCATGACAAGCGAAAATCTCATCGTCACTCGAGACGGCAGCGACTTGTCGAAGGCTGAACAAATCTTGAGAGAGCACCGCATCGAAAAGCTTCCCGTGGTAGATGCCGAGGGCAAACTTGTCGGACTCATCACTTACCGTGACATCATCAAACTCAGTGAGTTTCCCAATTCCTGCAAGGACCGTTTCGGTCGACTCCGGGTTGCGGCAGCCGTGGGTGTCACCGCCGACACGCATGAACGCGTTTCCGCCCTCGTTGATGCTGGCGTTGATGCGGTGATTGTGGATACCGCCCACGGCCACAGCCGTGGTGTGATTGACACCGTACGTGACGTCAAAAAAGCCTTTGGCAGCATCGACATAGTGGCTGGAAATGTGGCTACGGCAGAAGCGGCATTGGCCCTTGTCGAGGCCGGAGCTGACGCGGTGAAAGTTGGCATTGGACCGGGTTCGATTTGTACGACACGCATCATTGCAGGTGTCGGGATGCCACAACTTCGTGCCGTCATGGAAGTGAGTGCTGGCCTAAAAGGCACAGGTGTCCCCGTGATTGCGGATGGTGGCATTCGCTACACTGGAGACATTGTCAAAGCGCTGGCTGGAGGAGGACACACTGTCATGATTGGTTCCATGCTCGCCGGTACTGAAGAAAGCCCAGGTGAAACAATCATTTACGAAGGCCGGCGATTCAAAGCCTACCGAGGAATGGGGTCTGTGGAAGCCATGCAAAAGGGTTCAAAGGACCGCTACTTTCAGGATGCTGAAGATGATTTGAAAAAACTGGTTCCCGAAGGCATCAGCGGGCGGGTGCCCTTCAAAGGAAGCGTGACCGAAGTCATGCACCAGGTGATCGGTGGTTTGCGGGCGGGAATGGGATACTGTGGCTCAGCCGATCTCGACCAATTGAGGAAAAAGGGGCGCTTTGTTCGAATCACCTCCGCGGGGGTCAAGGAAAGTCACCCCCACGACATCATGATTACGCGTGAAGCCCCCAATTACAGCATTAGATAAGTCCCCTGACCACTTCGTCATTGAGCTCCGAATCTTTTCACAGGTCGCACGGGGCAAACTTTGAGATAGATTTGGGCTGATTGGACAATTTGATTGAACTTTCGACGCGTTGAGACAGGCCCAGTTGAGGCAAGTCCATCCACCTCGCGCATGACACTGAACCACAACATTCTCATGAAACAATTTGCATGGAAGGCCGCTTTCGCGGCTCTGGCTTTGACCACAATCACGTCTTCCAAGGCAATGGCGCAGCGCCAAGGTGCCAACATTGATCCACAAGAGACCTACGTGCTCGAGGTTGGCAATGAAATGGTGACCCTCTCTGACTTCAAACACGTGTATGGCAAAAACAACCGCGACAGCGTGTACACGATTGAAGCCCTCGACGAATACATGAAACTCTTCGTGAATTTCAAATTGAAAGTACTTGAAGCCGAGGCCATAGGCATGGACACTGTAACAGCCTTCAAGAAAGAACTCGCGGGCTACCGCACACAGTTGGCCCGGCCCTACCTCGTCGACGGTGACTTGCTAGATGCCTTGGTGGACCAAGCCTTCGAGCGCAAGAGAACGGAAGTGAGAGCGAGTCACATGCTGATCAATGTAGACGCCAATGCTGCGCCTGCAGACACGTTGAATGCATGGAATCGCATCCAGGCCTTGCGCCAACGCGTTGAGAACGGGGAAGACTTTGAGTCTGTTGCGCGCAGCAAAGGCGGAAGTGAAGACCCTTCTGTGACCACCAACGGAGGGGACTTGGGATGGTTTACCGCCTTTCAAATGGTATACCCTTTTGAAAATGCCGCTTTCACTACTAACGAGGGCGAGGTGAGCAAGATTGTTCGAACGCGTTTTGGGTATCACATCTTAAAGGTGACCGGCAAGCGCAAGGCTCGCGGAGAGGTGCAAGTGGCACACATCATGGTTCGCATGCCACAGGACGCCCCACAAGACCAAGTGGCGAACGCCGAAGGACGAATCATGGAGGTCAAGCGCAAACTCATTGATGGAGCGTCTTTTGAATCCATGGCGATGAAATACAGCGAAGATCCATCCACGGCCAACAAGGGAGGCTTGTTGCCGCGATTTGGCACTGGAAAGATGGTCGAGGCATTTGAAAACGCGGCATTTGCGATGAATCAAATCGGCGACATCACTGGACCCGTTCGAACAAACTACGGCTTTCACATCCTCAAATTGATCGACAAGAAAACCCTGCCTACCCTGGAAGAGAGCCGACGCGAATTGTCCAAGAAAGTGCGCCGCGACAGCCGCGCTGAAATCACCAAGACGTCTTTCGTCAACAAACTCAAGAAAGAGTATGGAACAAGCGTCAGCAGTCGTCGTTTGGATGCTTTAAAACTTGCGGCCGTCGGCATTGACAGCCTCTTCTATCCCGGTCACCCTCTGGAAGGATTGCGACGAAGTGAACTGAGCCGAACCCTGTTCAGCGTGGCGGGAAAAGATTACACTGTTCAAGATTTTGTAACGTGGGCCAATGCCGGCAAAGTGCGCAACCTAAATCGACCCAATGCAATGCTGGTGACGCAAGAAGTAGATCGCTTTGTGGATGAATCGCTGCTCGCGTACGAAGACACCCAACTGGAAGCGAAGCATGACGACTTTCGTCTGCTCATGGAGGAATACCACGATGGCATTTTGCTCTTTGAGCTAACCGATCAGAAAGTGTGGAGCCGTGCAGTGACAGATTCCTCTGGCTTGGTTGATTTTCACAGTCGAAATCGCGAAGAATTCATGTGGCCCTCGCGCTTGGACGCAGGAATCCACACGTGTGAAGATGCCAAGATTGCCAAAAAAGTTCGAAAAGAACTACGCAAAACAGGTGACGTTGAGGGCCTTCGAAGAGAATTGATTGCAGACCGCCCATTGGCTCTTCGCAACGAGACCGGAAAGTTTGTGGAAGGTGACAATGCATTTGTGGATAGGGCATTTGCCGGTTTACGCGACAAATCACTGACTGCCGACAAGAATGGATTGATTGTTTTAGAAACCACAGAGGGCGGTGAGCAAATCATCTTGGTTCATGTCAAAGAGGAAATGGCTCCCACACCCAAGAGCCTCATGGAATGTCGTGGGGCAGCCATTGCAGCATATCAAGATCACCTTGAGCAAGAGTGGATTCTTGAACTGGAGCGCAAATTCCCTCACAAAATCAACCGCGAGGCTTTGTACAGCCTGGTTCGCGAATGAGAGCCTTTTCAGTTGTTTGCGGGACGATCATCTTAGGCGCGATTTGGAGTTGTCAGGGAGGCGTGCAACCCCCAGATGCGAGATTTGGAGATGACATTGTGGCAAAAGCTTTTGGAGAAATTCTGACTTGGGACAGCCTCGCATCTCAGGTTCCAGACGACCTCAGTCTGGAAGACAGCGCCGCATTTGCTGAGCGTGTTCTCGATCTTTGGATGAGGGAGCAGGTGCTTGTAAATGAAGCCAAGACGCAGTTGAGCAATGAATTGCCGAACATCGAAGAAGCCTTGGAGGCCTACCGACAGAGTCTGCTGATCAACACCTACGAAAATCGCTATGTGGAAAGTCGCTTGGATAGGAGGGTTTCGGAAGACGAGATTTTGGCGTATTACCATGCGCACCCCGAGCTTTTCACCTTGCATGACCACGCTGTGCAAGTGTTGTATCTCCATCTTCCAGATCCTAAAATCGCCGCCCAAACGCGGGGCGCAAATTGGTCTCGCCGAGAGGAACGCGCATGGAACAACGAAGCGAATCAAGTCAAGGAGTGGCTCTCAAACGCCGACTCCACGAGCATCCCAAAACTGGAGCGGTGGTGCATCGAACGCGGCGCAGTTCATCACGTGAATCACGAGGCGTGGTGGTTCGTGAGAGACCTTGTCGATGAAGTGCCTTTGTCTCTTTATCGAGTCGAAGCCCAAATCCAACGCACCTCTCCTCTTTCGTTTGTCGACAACGACAGAGTGTATTTTGTTCGGTTTTTGAATCACGGCCTCAAAGGGAAAACTGCACCAATCGACGTGGCTCGAGATCAAATCATGGAAATCCTGCTCCAAGGACGTCGACAGAAACTTCGCGAGAACCTCCGCGACACCTTGCTTCAGCGCGCCTGGGCCGAGGGACATTTGCGAAGAGAAAATTTGTGAGTTCATCCCTGTTTACATCCGCTCCGTTCGTCTGCCCAACACTAAATTCGGCGCATGGTTGATCTCAGATTGGCACTTGTCCTGTGCGGTTTTCTTTCGGGTGCGAGCATCCAAGTGTGTGCGCAGCCAGATGCAGGGGCTGCATACCAACGCATCGACGGCATTGTTGCAGTCGTGGGTGATGAAATCGTGCTGGCAAGCGACATCCAAGACCGCGTCACGCAAGCTCGCCTCGAGGGCCGAACGGTGACTGATGACAACGAATGCGGTCTCTTGGAATCCGTCTTGTTTGAGAAATTGCTTCTCCACAACGCGCGCATCGACAGCCTCGAGGTCACTGATGCCGAAATCCTTGGCGAAATTGACCGCCGGCTGACATATTACATGCAGATGTTTGGGTCCGTTGAAGCCTTCGAGGCGGAGTATGGCAAGTCTGTGGCAGAGTGGAAGGCAGAATTCAATGAACCTGTGAGAGAGCAAATTTTGGCCCAAAAGATGCAGGCCGAAATCGATCAAACCGTTCGCTCCACACCTGCCCAAGTCCAAGACTATTTCAGTGCCATCCCCGTGGACAGTTTGCCACTGATTCCAGAAGAGTTGAGCTACAGCGAACTTGTGATGCAACCGGAGGTCGGCGAGAAACAAAAGATGCGTACGCGCAGCAAACTCGACTCCATTCGGGTCCTAGTCGAAACTGGGAAAATGAGCATGACCCTGGCCGCCACACGCTACAGCGAAGATCCCGGATCGAAATACAAGGGCGGCTGTTATCAAAACATCGGACGTGGCCAATTTGTCCCCGAATTCGAGGGCGCCGTGTACGAAACCGAGGTAGGCGGCTACTCCCCTGTGTTTGAATCGGACTTTGGATACCACTTTTTGCGGGTGACCGACCGTCGAGGCGAACAGTACAGTGCATGCCATGTGCTTATGAAACCAACATTTGACCCCAAAGCTTTGGAACAGATGCAATCCCGCATCGACTCAGTCTCTGTGAAATTGGCTCTGGGCGATTTGCCTTTTGAAGCGGCTGTATTGCAACACAGCACCCGAGAAGGAACGCGCAATCAAAAAGGACAAGTCGTGAACTCACGAGATGGGGGCACGCGGTTTGGGGTGGACGAGCTGGACCCCAACATTTTCTTTCTCTTGCAGGACCTAGATGAAGGTGAGGTCTCATCGCCGGTTCAACTTTTGGATGAAGAAAACCAAGCTTATTGGGCCATGATCAAGCTCAACGAGCGCTTTCCTGCACACCGCGCAAACCCCAAAGACGACTATGCACTTTTTCAGCAACAAGTCGAGGCTGAGTTGCGTGAAGAAGCTCTTTCGAAGTGGATCGGAAAGCGCATTGCTGAGACATTTGTACGCGTCGATGCACCCTACCGCGTTTGCACCATGGACATGCCTTGGCTGACCAAAAGCATCAATGCCTCCGGCGCACTTGGGACATCGTCTGGTTCGTCGATTGGTGATGGTGAATGACTCCACTTTTGATGCGCATCTCCGTCATCACAGTTTGTTACAATGCGGCCAGCACCTTGGAAGATGCTGTTCAGAGCGTCTTGGGTCAAACCGCTGACCCTAGGGAACCCTTTGACCTCGAATACATTGTGGTGGACGGCGGATCTACCGACGGCACACTTGACCTGATCGAGCACTACCGCAGCCGCATTGCCAAACTGATTTCTGAGCCAGACCAAGGGCTGTACGACGCCATGAATAAGGGCATCCGAGCTGCCACAGGCGACGTCGTAGCCATCCTGAATGCAGATGACGTGTACGCCTCACTCGACATCCTCGCTCGCGTCGCAGCCGCGTTTCGCGAAACTGACGCAGAGGCCATTTACGGCAACTTGAATTACGTGACAGCTGAAGACATCACTCAGGTAAAACGTCATTGGCGAGCGGGTGACTTTCAACCAGGTGCATTTCGTCGCGGCTGGATGCCGCCCCACCCCGCCCTCTTTGTTCGTCGATCCTGCTACGAACGCTGGGGGATGTTCTCGCTCGCGCTTCGCTCAGCAGCTGACTATGAGCTCATGCTCCGCTTCATTCACAGGCATGGCATGTCGCTCGCTTACCTCCCAGAGACGCTCGTGCTAATGCGAGATGGGGGGGTGAGCAATGCATCCCTCAAACACCGCATCCGCGCCCACCGTGAAGATTGGAAAGCGTGGCGCATGAACGGCTTCCATCCTTCCCTTTTCACACTTCTTGCCAAACCACTGCGCAAGCTGCCCCAATTCCTGTCCCGTGCTTAACGCGGTCCGAGCGCAGCACGCTATCTTCGGGCTTCATCCTTTCTGCAACTTGATTCAAGCATTTTCATTGTGGCCAACTTCTCCGACGACAAATCTGCGCTAGACGCGCTCCGTTCTCAACACGAAGCCCTTCTTGCCGAGGTGGGAAAAGTCATCGTGGGCCAAGACCAAGTGATCCGCGAAGTGACCAACGCCATTTTTGCGGGCGGCCACATCTTGCTTGTCGGTGTGCCAGGATTGGCCAAGACGCTCTTGGTCAACACTGTGGCTCAGTCACTCGGACTCAGCTTCAACCGCATCCAATTCACCCC
>DCBH01000027.1 GCA_002313415.1 Flavobacteriales bacterium UBA1112 | reverse complement strand
CCACGCTTGCTCAAGTTGGCGAGGCGCACAGGGGAGAGGTAGTCCATCATCAAAGCTGCAGCACCAGCGTCCATGTCGTTGACCACGCCCATTTGAAGCTCTTGACCCCCTGAAGAGAGAATGGCACGAATCATCACCGGCTGACCTGCCATGGCGAGTTCGGTTCGCATGGCCTCGGATTTTTTGGAGAAGCGTTTGTTTTCCTTGTGCTGAAGACTCATGCCACTTCCAAATTCAACCGAACCCTCGGTGGACATGCCAGAGAGTTTGGACCACGCTCTGAATCCTCCAATGGCTTCAAAGTATCGTTTTACAATGTCCTTCGAGGTGGTTCCGGCAGGTGCTTCAGAACGGGGTATGCGTTTGCGCCCAAATGCGTCGTATTGGTCAATGCCCTCTCCCGCATCAAATTGCCGGAGGTTGTTTAAAATGTCTGGCGATCCCACCACGCAAATGTTGAGATTGTTAGGCTTCAACATGTTTTGGGCTACGCGTTGGATGTCTTCTACTGTTACGTCAGCCAACCGTTGTAGATATGTTTGGTAGTAGTCTTCCGGCAAATCGTAACGTTCGATGTTGAGGGCAAAACGAGCGACAGTCCCCTCGTTTTCCAGAGATCGTGCAAAGTTTCCTGACAGGAAAGCCTTGGCCGTTGCCAACTCAGCACTGTCAACTCTTTCGTTGCGAATCCGATTGATTTCTGTCATGAATTCCACGAGTGCGCTGTCCGTGACCTCCGTCCTCACATCTGCGTACGCCACAAATTGAGCAGTCACGGGATCTGCACTGAGAGAGGACCGTGCTCCGTATGTGTAGGCCTTGTCTTCGCGAAGGTTTTGCATCAACCGGCCGCTAAACGCCCCGCCACCAAGAATGGAATTCATCAATTGAATGGCAGCGGCATCAGGATGACCGGGGGGGAAGGGAACGGGCTGTGTGATGTTGATGGTGCTTTGTACCGCGCCTTCAATGCCAGAAAATCTAACCTGGTTGCCGGTGGGGAATTTTGTAGGGACGACCCGAGTGTAGGGGATGTCCGCACGGGACCACTTGCCGAAGTGCACAGAAGCTTTGGCATAAGCTTCATCTGGGGTGATGTCACCCACCACAATGAGAAAAGCCGCATTTGGTCTGAAAAAGGTCATGTGGTAGTCGACCAAATCCTGACGTTCAATTTTTTCCAGCGTCTCCTCAGTCATGACTTCGCCGTAGGGGTGAAGACTGCCAAAGTTGGTGGACGCAACCAAGTTGCGTGCAATGGAGCCAGGCGACGTTGGGGTGTTGGCCAAACCAGACAAAACTTGCTTTTTGACCTTGTCAAGTTCCGCCTGAGGAAAAATGGGGTGAAGCACAGCGTCGGAAACAATGCGTAGCAAGTCTCCTGTATGCTTGCTCAACGAGCTCGCAAAGAAGCCTTTGGCATTTGCGCGGAAGGTCGCTCCAAGGAATTCGACTTCTTCTGCGATTTGAGCTTTGGTGCGCATCTCCGTTCCCGCAGACATCATGTCACTGACTACACCGGTCAATCCAGCTTGATTTCCCTCGAGAAAAGGAGCGTAATCCAAAGTCATGCTCCACGATACCGCTGGCAAACGATGATTTTCCACCACAATGACATTCAAGCCATTGTCGAGTTTCAATTTGGTGGGGGTGCCAATGTTAAGGTCTGGTGCTGGACCTGCTTCGGGTGCTTTGGATCGATCCAATTGACCAAAGGACACAAGGCTAAACACGCATGACATGATGACAAGAACGGTGCGTCGCGGGTGGATGGAAGTGGTGCAAATCATGGTTGTGTCTTGGGGTCGTGCAAGAAGTAGAGGGTGACTCGTTTTTCAGACTCGTAGTATTTCTTGGCTGCTTCTCGAATGTCCTCTGGTGTCACAGCGAGATAGCGTTCGATTTCAGTGTTGATGAGGTTGGCATCTCCGAAGTAGGTGTGATAGTTGGCGAGGCTCTCTGCGATGCCAGCCATGCTCTGGTTGCCTGTCACGAAGTCGTACTCGATTTGATTTTTAAGTTTTTGAAGCTCCCGCTCGGAGATGACTTCACGCTTCATGCGTTCCACCTCGTCATTCATGGCTTCCTCCACCTGGCTCGGGTCAATGCCCATATTGCACATGGCAAAGGCAAGGGTCACACCAGGGTCTTCCAGTCCAAAGCTGAAAGCTCCACAATACAGGGCGAGTTGGTCATTCTCAACGACGCGTTGATTGAGCCGGGCACTTTCTCCACCGCTTAGAACTTGATTGAGCAAGTCTACAGCGTAGTAATCGGGTGTGCCTTGCGCTGGAATGGGATACGCTTGAACCACAAGGGGAAGCCGGTCTTTGCCGTAAATGGTGTCGCGCACCTCTGCCGTGCGCATGGGCTCCACGACAGTGGGCCTTGGGATGTTTCGCACGCCCCGGGGAATGTCTGAGAAGTACTTGGCGATCAATGACTTCGCCTCGGCGATGTTCAAATCACCTGCAATGCTCAGTGTGGCATTTTCTGGAACATAGAAGGTGTTGTAGAACTCCATAAAGTCCGCATGAGTTGATGCATCGAGGTGTTCCATGGAACCGATGGGAGTCCACTGATACGGATGTTCGGAGTATGCCAGGGCCATTGTGGCAGGCAAGAGTTGTCCGTAGGGCTGGTTGTCGTAGCGTTGACGTTTTTCCTCTTTGACCACCTCGTTTTGGGTGTCGATGCCTATTTGCTCAATTTTGGCGTGAAGCATTCGCTCCGACTCAAGCCACAAACCAAGTTCGAGTTGGTTGCTGGGGAGCAATTCGTAGTAGAAGGTGCGGTCCTGGGAGGTGTTGGCATTCAAAATTCCTCCTGCGTTTTCCACGTAGGAGTCAAACTCGCCTCGGGCGATGTTTTCAGACCCCTCGAACAACAAGTGCTCAAAAAAGTGAGCCATCCCTGTGCGGTCGTCACGTTCATTCTTAGAACCCACATGGTAGAGCACGGTCACTGCGACAAGAGGTGTGGAGTGGTCTTCGTGCAAGATGACATGAAGCCCATTGTCCAAATCGAATTCAGTGAATTCAATTTGACGGGCCTCGCTTTGGCCGCAAACTGAAGCCGCACCCAATGAAAGTGTGACCAAGAGCAGTGAAGAGGTGAAACGCATGTGGGAAAATTAAACCTGCAAGATAGCGACCTCGGGGTATCTTGCCCGCATGGAAGCGAGCCAATACAGAGGAACAAAATCGCAAGGTCAAGGCGATGCACTGCCTGAAGGTTGGTGGGGAGCGGACGTTTTCTGGCAGCTCTCTCGTGAAAAAGGAGTGCCCCGGACCCTGTCCCCTGAATCCATTGCACGAATCGAGAGGTGTCATGTTTATCTGCTGGAAAGGGCCGCGGGCAACGACACCCTATATGGCGTCAATACAGGCTTTGGGGATCTTGCAACGACGAGGGTGGATGACCTTGTGGGGTTGCAGCGGAACCTCCTGATTTCTCACGCTTGTGGGGTTGGCAGCCCTTTACCCGACGAGGTGGTAAGGGCCATGTTGCTTTTGAAAGTCAAGGCGCTAAGCCAAGGTCATTCTGGGGTAGCCGTGTCCACGGTACAACGATTGCTCGATCATTGGAACGAAGGTGTGCTTCCTGTGGTTCCGAGCCAGGGTTCGTTGGGTGCTTCTGGCGATTTGGCGCCGTTGGCACACCTTGCGTTGCCTTTGATTGGTGAAGGAGAGGTGGTGATGCCAGATGGCAGAACGTTGGCTTCGCAAGACGCCTTGGACGAGTTGGGTTGGCCAGTTCTCGAACTGGGTCCGAAGGAGGGACTTGCGCTGATCAATGGGACTCAAATGATGCTGGGAATGGGGATGGTGGCACTGGAACGCATCGTGCGTTTTGCGGATTGGGCTGATGCCATAGGTTCGTGGTCCTTTGAAGCGTGGAATGGACTGTTGGACGCCATGCACCCCTCGATACATCGCGTGCGAAATCAAGCGGGTGCGAAGCTTGTCGCCAACAACGTTGCCTCGTGGCTTGCCGAGTCTGAGCGCACGGCCCAACCTCGGAGTTATGTTCAAGACCCTTATTCGTTCCGATGCATCCCCCAAGTTCATGGGGCTTCACGAGATGTCGTGGAAGGAGTCGGCGCTGTTTTTGAATCGGAAATGAACGCAGTCACTGACAATCCATTGGTCTTTCCTGCCGAAGATATGATTGTCAGTGGAGGAAATTTTCATGGGCAGCCACTTGCTCTTGCCATGGATCGACTGGGCCTCGCCATTCACGAGTGGGCCAGCATCTCCGAGCGCCGGATTTTTAAAATGCTCAGTGGTCAGCGGGGTTTGCCGGCATTTCTGGCCTCCAATCCCGGGTTGAATTCCGGGTTCATGATTCCACAGTACACAGCGGCCAGCTTGGTGTCCTACAACAAACAGCTTTGCACACCTTCAAGTGCAGACAACGCAGACAGCAGCAACGGTCAAGAAGATCACGTCAGCATGGGAGCAAATGGGGCATTGCAAATGTGGCAGATTTTGGATCATGCCGAACAAATTCTCGGAATCGAAGCCATGTGTGCCGCTCAAGCGTCTGATTTTCGAGGCAATGACCATGCGATGGCGCCTGCACTGCACGTTCTGCAAGACGAATTTCGACAACGAGTCCCTTTTCTTGATTGCGACGCTGTGATGGCACCCCTGATGGAAGCTGCAACTGCATGGTTGAAAGCCAGTTCACCTCACGACCTCACCAACTCTCGAGCCGTCGAATCCTGAAAAGATGCTGGTTGATGAACTGCAACGCCGAGGCCAGTTTTTTTTTCGTTGGCGAAGTTTTTTTCCTTTGATTTTGGTTCCACCGGCGATTTATTTCTCCCTCGATGCTCCCAAGTTGGCGTGTGAATCTAGTTGGCAGGCCATGTGTTGGGCCTTGGCAGCATTGGGTGTGGTCATTCGTGCCAAAACCATCGGTCACGTACCTCCTGGAACAAGTGGCAGAAACACGGCTGAAGGTCAAGTGGCAGAGACACTGAACATACATGGGATGTATGGCGTAGTCCGTCATCCGCTTTATTTGGGGAATTATTTCATGTGGATGGCCTTGGTGCTGACCACAGGACGCTTGGACTTTGCTCTGTGTGTCACGCTGGCGTACATGATGTATTACTTGCGCATTGCGATGGCGGAAGAGGCTTTTTTGTCTGACAAGTTTGGTGAGCGGTATCGCAATTGGACAGCTACAGTTCCAGCCTTTGTTCCAAAGTTTTGGGGTGCACAACGTAGCACTTGGACGCCAGTGGGCAATCAGTTTTCCTTGCGTCATGTCATTAAACGTGAGTACAACGGAATCTTTGCCGTTGTTTTTGGCATGATTGGTCTTGAGGCGGCAAGAACATCAAGTCTTGATTTGCCTGCATGGAATACCATGGCCTGGCGTGTTGAATTGGCCACAAGCATCTTGGCATTTCTTTTTTTGCGTTTCCTCAAAACGCGTACCCGCGTGCTTCATGTGGCGGGTCGAGAATTTGATTCTTGACAAGTCATTTGATGGCCACGCGACGCACAATGCGACGCAACAGCCCTGGAGCGAAACGCTTGACGTACGCGGCAAGGATCTCGTATCGTCCAATCAATACCTGAGCTTGGTTCCGCTCCACAGCTTTGAACATGCGCTGTGCACATTGTTCAGCTGTCATCCCAGCGCCCGTCTTCTCATCCATCGTGCCTTGTTTTGACCCATCACCGACCATGGCATTCATGCTGATGCTGGTTCGAATGAATCCGGGACAAACCATGGTCACTTGAAGGCCATCATCGTGATGTTCGGCTCTGAGACTTTCAAAAAATCCGTGCAGGGCGTGTTTGGCGCCACAGTAACCCGAACGGAGGGGGGCGGAAAACAATCCCATCAAACTTGTGACCACAACGAAATGCCCTCTCTTGCGCTCGACCATCTTGGGAAGGAGTGCCTTGGTGAGAGCCAATGTTCCGAAGTAGTCAATGTCCATGATGCTCCGGTCGACGGAAAGATCAGTTTCAATGGCGAGCGAACGCTGACTGATGCCACCGCAATGAATCATGACATCCACAGGCCCGATATCCGATTGAACACGATTTGCAATGTCTCTGAGAACTTCCGTGTCGGCAAGATCTAGCGTCACCACATGCACATTGGCACCTTTCTCGCGCAGAGGCGAGGCCACCTTTTCAAGTGTATCGTGTTTGCGGGCTGACAGCACAACTGTCGCACCTTGTTGTGCCCAAATCTGAGCACAGGCTTTGCCAATGCCACTGCTGGCACCGGTGACCCAAACGATTTGATTTGTCCAACGTCCCACGGGTGGCCTGAATCAGGCGTCGATGTTGGCGTACTTCGCGTTGTCCTCGATGAACTTTCGGCGTGGTGGCACGTCATCGCCCATGAGCATGGAGAAGACGTGATCGGCTCCCGCTGCATTTTCAATGGTGACCTGGCGCAGCGTTCGATTCTCCGGATTGAGTGTGGTTTCCCACAGTTGGTCAGCGTTCATCTCCCCAAGACCCTTGTAGCGTTGGACATGAATGCCGCTCTCGCTCGCACTCTTGCCTTTGAATTCTGCAATCAGTCGATCGCGCTCGTCGTCGTTCCAAGCATAAATGGAGCGTTGCCCCTTCTTCACTTGATAGAGCGGTGGGGTCGCGATGTAGACGTAGCCATTTTCAATCAGATCCTTCATATGGCGGAACAGGAACGTGAGAATGAGCGTTTCAATGTGACTTCCGTCCACATCCGCGTCGCACATGATGACAATCTTGTGGTAGCGCAGCTTGGCTAGATTGAGTGCACGTTCGTCCTCTTCCGTACCCACCGTGACGCCGAGGGCTGTATAAATGTTTTTAATCTCTTCGTTGTCGAAGATTTTGTGTTGCATGGCCTTCTCCACATTCAAGATTTTTCCACGAAGCGGCATGATGGCTTGGAACATGCGGTCTCGACCTTGCTTGGCTGTTCCACCTGCTGAATCTCCCTCCACAAGGAACAGTTCGCAAACGGCAGGATCTTTTTCTGAGCAGTCTGCGAGCTTACCTGGGAGACCGCTGCCACCCATGACCGTCTTGCGCTGAACCATTTCTCTCGCTTTGCGCGCCGCATGGCGTGCTTGAGCGGCAAGAATAACCTTTTGTACAATGGTTTTGGCGTCGTTGGGATTTTCCTCCAAATAGGCCTCGAGCATGTCGCTGACAGCTTGGCCTACTGGAGCACTGACCTCAGCGTTCCCGAGCTTGGTTTTGGTTTGTCCTTGAAACTGAGGCTCTGCGACCTTCACACTGACCACGGCCGTGAGGCCTTCGCGAAAGTCGTCGCCGCTGATGTCGAATTTCAGTTTGTCCAACATGCCGCTGCTTTCAGCATACTTTTTTAAAGTGTTGGTCAATCCGCGACGAAATCCCGTCAAGTGCGTTCCGCCCTCATGAGTGTTGATGTTGTTGACGTAGGAAAAGAGATTCTCTGAGAAGGAGTTGTTGTACGTCATGGCCACCTCCACAGGAACGCCGTTGCGCTCACCGTTCATGTGAATCACGTCTTGAATGATGGCTTCACGGTTGCCGTCGAGGTAGGTGACGAAATCCTTGAGACCTTCTGTGCTGTGAAACGTCTCGGTCAAAAACTGGCCCTCCTCGTCCGTGTGACGTTCGTCAGTCATCGTGATGGTGAGACCTTGATTCAGGTAAGAGAGTTCACGCATGCGGTCAGCAAGCGTGTCGTAGTTGTAAATGAGGGTCTCAAAGATTTCTTGATCAGGCTGGAATTCCACCGTTGTTCCGCGCTTGTCTGTCGTGCCAATCTCTCGAACATCATACTGCTCTTTGCCTCGAACGTATTCCTGCTCGTACACCTTTCCACCTCGATGAACTTCCGCTCGCAAACGTATTGAAAGAGCGTTGACACAAGAGACACCGACACCATGTAAGCCGCCGGAAACCTTGTATGCGTCTTTGTCGAATTTACCTCCGGCGCCGATTTTGGTCATCACGACTTGGAGTGCACTTACGCCTTCCTTTTCGTGCATGTCCACGGGGATTCCTCGACCATTGTCTGTTACGCGAATGGAGTTTTCTGTCGTGATGGTGACGGTGATGGTATCGCAGTGGCCAGCCAATGCCTCATCAATGGAGTTGTCCACGACTTCGTAGACCAAATGATGCAATCCTCGGACACCGACATCACCGATGTACATCGATGGGCGCATCCGTACGTGCTCCATACCCTCTAGGGCTTGAATTTGACTGGCGTCATATCCAGTCTGCCCAGCCTGCTTTTTCTCTTCTGACATCTCAAAAAATTCTTCTTGTGAAGTTAGTGATTCCGCTGCCTAGAGCTTCGGTCTTCACCATGCGAAAAACCCCGATTTTTCAACGAAAAAACGAGGTTTTTGATGGGATTGTGAATAGTTCTTCAGAAGGCGTAGTTCACCCCTCCCAAAACTTGAAAACCCTGCACCGGAAATCCGCCCCAAGTCTCATATTTTGCATTGGTTAAATTGGCCAGAGTCAGCCAACCACCGAGACGGTCGTTGTAGGTGTAGTTGCCCGTAAGATTGAAATCGACAAACCTTGGCATGCGCAACTCAAAGTTGCCGTTGTCCAGCGGGCTATTTTCTCCATAGTCTGCGCTGCGCGTGATGCTGTAGCGTTCTCCTACGTATGTGGCGTCTGCAGTGATGCTGAGGCCTTCAATCCACATGTAGGTGGCCGCCGCTGACCATGTCACGTTGGGAAGATTCCAAGCGCGGTCTTCTGTTCGCACGTTGTACCGATGGAGCTTGAATCCTCCTGAGAAGGACCAGGCGCGTCCCAAATCGAATTCTGCCTCACCTCCCAACGTACGGACTCCAACGGTATCGTACACGGCTTGAAACGCTGCAAAAGGGGCCGTGTCATTCTCAAACGTGGGTCGAAAAAGGACAAAGTCCTCGTATTGCGCGGTGCTGAAAAACCCGTGAAAGCGGAAGATTGAGGTAATCGTTCCTCGCACACCGCCTTTCAAAGCAAGTCGTTTGTTGGTGCTGCGGAACCCATCAAAGTTGACAGGTTGGTTGTTGATGACGGATGTGGTTGTCAACGTCCTAGGTGCAAAAAAGGGATTTCCGTGTGTGAGCGCATGGAAGTTGTTCGCCTGCAGCTCACCTCCAATTGAAGCGTAAGGCACAAACAAATTGCGAAGAAGGTTCACAGACACTTCCGCCCTTGGATACAAGTGAAAAGCGTCTCCGAGGCCGTCTCGCGTGGGCTGGTCTGCATCAATGGCCATCCCAAGTCCCGCTCGCGCTGCGAAAGGACCGCGACGCGCAGATGCACTGGGCTCGAATGCCACAATCGCTTGGTTGAAGGTGGGTGAGGAGTCAAAGCCATATCGATCGAGTTGAACTTCGAGATCAAACTGTCCTTTCAACTCTCCAAAAAATTGTGTGCCGCTCACATCGAACGTCACGCTGCGCTCGCGAGTGTCTCGATTGTTTCTCATCCAACCAAGTGACAAGTTGGCCGAATGATTGAAAGCTGTGCTGTCTTTGTGATGACTTTTAAAATTGGCTTGTACACGCTCGTGAGACCAAACCACGGCAGGTGCGCTTGTTTCTCTTAGGTCGTCGTCCACGCCCAAGCTGTCAAAACCATACAACAGCACGCGATTTCTTCCCGCATTGGCTCGGACGGAGACTTTTTCTTTGCCAATGAATCGCGAAGCCCATGCATCTAGGCTGTTTTCGTTGATGCGACCTGTCAACAGCGAAGAAGGACTGTTGGTTGCGGCGTGATGAAGCAAAGCACCCCAGCTTCCGTCGCGTGAGCGCAGGTCGGTGAAACTCGCGTCAAGGAGTGTTGTGCCCCTTGTTCCGACGGCACCCCTGACATACCCTCGATACAGCCGAGACAATGCGGGATCGACCCTCAGGCGAGTTGCCTCAACGGGTGTCATCACTGGTGTGAATTGCAGGCGCTTGGACAGCAATTCGTAACTCAATTGTGGCTTGTCAGAGGACAATGCCTTTGCGGAAGGCCAAGAACTGAGTTTCACAGCATCGCGCACCTCCATTTGACGGCTTCCCACAAAAGTGACGTCCATCTCCAAAGTGTCGGTTTGCCCTGTTGCGTGAAAACTTGCACAAATCAGGCAAGCCGCCGAGAGGAAATGTCGGTTGGTGTTCGAATTGAGAATCATTCGTCTTGGGATTCGGGTTCTTGATTGGGATTCACGTCGTCAACGCCCTTGTCATCTGAAGCGGAGGGAGGTGCGTTTTGAGCCTCCTCCAAGGCATCGATTTCAAGCAGCAAATCGGAAACCGCCTCTTGCACAGCTGGTGCTTGGACGTTGGCCAGAATGCTTTTTGCTGTGGCACGCGCTTGAAAAAAGTCATTTAAGCCGATGTATGTAGAAACCAACAACAAGAAGCCTCTGTTGCGCCACGTTTCTTGCTGGTAAAAGGTTTCAATCAGCTCAAACAGCAGGACCTCACACTGGTCAAAAGCTTGGGTGTTGTAAGCGTGCTCTGCACGGAGGTATTGCGCCTCTGCGCCGGCACTCCCCCCAAACGAAACAAGTTCTTCAAGGTCTGTCATCACCGTGTTGTGAAGGCCTTGATTGCACGAGATCCTCGCGTTCCAAAGTTTTGCAGTGCGTCGGATGTCGTCAGGGGTGCCGGGGTCGTACATGACACGGGCTGCGAAGTCAGCTGCCTGAACTTCTTGACCCAAGAGATAGTGGCAACGCATTTGACCGATGGCCGATTCGAGAAGGTTGGTTTGAAGCATGGCGACTTCTGCGAGTGTTTCGTAGTGACCCAACGCTTCACGGTGGTTGCCCGCATTCCAAGCGATGGTGGCGGCTCCCAAAGAAGAGGCCTCTGCGAAGTTGCTCGCTGGCATGGCCAAAACGGCAACATAGGCGTCGTATGCTTCTTCCATGTTGCCCATGTCGAATTGACAATTCCCTAAGTAGAAATGAGCTTCGGAAGCAAATCGGCCCGAGGGATATTGACGAATGTATTCTTGCAATCGCGGCAAGGCGTCCACACAACGGTTTTCCAACGCCAAGTATGAAGCAGATTCAAAAATGCGCTGTTCAATCTCTGCGCCGTCCAGTCCTACTGCAGAGGGAAGGTTGTCGAGCAATCCTCTGCGGATGAGCAGGGGCTCGACAATGTTGTAGGCGTCTGCGGCAATCATGTCGTTGCCGTAGTCGTTGCGGATTCGGTCCCACAGATCTAAAACCTCTTCATCTTGGCCTTGTTTTACCCCAACCAAGCACAATTCTACGAGTGCTTGTTTTGCTCGAGGAGTGGCCGAGAAGTCATTGACAAGTCGAAGAAGCTTGGATTTGGCTTCGCTGAGTTCACCAAGTTCAATGTGTGTCTTGCCTGCTTGAAAGAGTGCCTCTACAACCAATCGGCTGTTGGGATAATCCTTGAGCACTTCATCGAGACGCTGCAACTGTCCGCTGACGTCTTCATCCAACTTGGCCGCCATGGCGCGCTGAAACAAGGCATAATCGAGGGGTTGTACACCACGGGCAAGGACGCGGTCGTAATATTTAGCTGACTGATCAAACGACTTGAGTGCATAGAAGCAATCGGCGGTTCTCAATTCCGCGTCGCGCATTCGAGAGGGGTCGTCGTCGGGATTGGTTTCGAGGTAAGAGCGAAATGCCGACAGAGCATCTGTGTATTTTTCGCTCCTGTAGTGCGCATAACCGCGGGCATAGTCTGCATCGTTGTGAAGTTCACTGAGGTAGCTGCCAGGGGTGGTGCTGAAGATGGCAAATGCTGAAGCTGCACCACTGTAATTCCCTTTGTTGAACAAGATTTCACCTTCCCAGTAAAACGTTTCAGCATGAAGCTGGGGGTCTACATTGTTTGCCCGAGATCGCTTAAAGAACGTCAACGCTTGAGAGAGTTGGTTGTTTTGAAAGAGTTCAACAGCGCGGTTGAAAGAAAGCACCTGTGCAGCTGCTGTGACTGTTTCGTCGGGATTTGTGATGTTGTCAAGTGCTCTCAAAGCCCGCTCATAGTCCCGACTTGTCATGTGAACTTGCAGCAAGAACCGATAGGCTTCGTCGCGTCGCGGTGAGGATGGAAATTGTTCGAGGTAGGTCTCAAAAGCGACCACGGCGTCGTCAAATGGATTGAAGGAAAGCTCATAAGCCAGTTTGGCGTAATGAAAAAAGGCATCCTCTTGGATGTCGATGTCAAATTCAGGAGTAGAAGCCGTCTTGAAGGCCTGTTTTGCTCGAGCTCTGTCGCCCAACTCGAGGTAGCAGTCAGCCATGTGGTAGGCCGCGTTTTGTGCCAGTTCATCTTCACCATAGGTTGCCAATGGCAAACAATCGAGTGCGGCACGCCACTTGCCAAGGCGGTATCTGGTGTATCCAACTTGGTATGCAAATTCAGGGTTGCGACCAGGGCCGTCGGTCCCTTCCCAGGCGAGCTCGAGGTAAGGAGAAGCTGTTTCGTATGCCTCATCCCTGTACCAAGCGTCTCCAAGAAGGTGAGCCACCTCGGCAACACTCCCCTCATCTAGGCCGCTGGACTCGTCAAGCAGAGGTGGGGCGTAATCTTTTAATTCTTCCCATTGCCCTAAAGCGTGATGCAATTGGGTAATGTAAAGGGGGACGAGTTCCCGAAAATCGGGGTCGTCAGCGATTTTTTGAAATCCGTCGAGCGCCACTTGCGGCTGACCCTTGAGGTAGGCAATGTGAGAGAAATAGTATTGTGCTGCCGATTGAAACTCGCCTTCTACGTCCAGTACCTCGTACAAAGGGACGCGCGCTTGCTCATAGTCTTCGAGCTCAAAATGGCAATGCCCCAACTTGAAGCGGTACTCATCTCGTCGTGGCTTGGACAATTCCCGCACACGAATCTGATTGAACTCTTGTGTGGCCATGGAATAATTTCTGCGTTTGTAGTGGTAGTTGGCCAGCTCCCAACGCGCTTCCAGTGCCAATGGACTTTCGGGAAATTTTTCGACAAACGCATTCACGCGGTAAACAGCATCGCGATGGTACAGAGCCAATGCGCTCATGGCTGCAAAATAATTGGCTTCCACGTAGGCGTCGCTCGATTCACTGGGCGCTTTCGTCATTAATGTTTCAAAAGTCTGAAGTGCCAAAGCGTATTGTTGATTCTCAAAAGCCTCCATGGCTCTGTCATGCACGACTTGTTGAGGATCTGTGGCATTGGACCATTGTCCGAGGCATGCTGGAGTCACAAAGCCCACCAAACCAATGAGGGCAGTGCAATAGAATGTTGTTTGCATGATTTGCATGGATTCGCGCGTATTCTGTCAAAGCTACTTTCGACAACTCAGGACATGAGGGGTATAGCACGATGGTTTTCAACGCGTTTTCGTGCAGATTTCGCGCTTCAAAAAGGCATTCTTTCACACAAGATGGCGACTGCTGAGACGCGATCTATGATCGCGGAAAAGTGAACTTCAGTTCACCCATCTGAACTCAGTGCGTCTGTTGATCTGACGGCCTTCAAAGGTGGTGTTGGACGTTTTGGGTTTCGTCTCCCCATGTCCTTGCGTGGTCATGCGGTTGGTTGCCACTCCACATGAAATCAAAAATGTCTTGACCACTTCTGCTCTTGACAAACTCAACGCCAAATTGTCCGCCTCCTCACCAATGTCATCCGTGTGTCCATCGATGTCCAATTGCAGGTGTGGATGGCGCTCGAGGTGATTTGCCAAGGCTTGTAGGATGATTTTCGAGCGCTTGGACAATGTGCTCTTTTTCGTGTCAAATTGGACTTCCCTCAACTCAAAAGGTGCCGCGGCATTCCCTGTTGACTGGGGGGATGAGGCGTGATGATTGTTTGTGGTTGTGAAGTCAACATAGACAGAATTGGACACGGCGTTTCCTTGTTCGTGAACCACCACGCTCTGGTATTCCACGTCTTCTCCCTGAACGGTCATCACCACATCTTCACCTGTCTCAAGCTGAACAATGTGTGCGAACTGGCCGTCCTCGCGGGAGTATGTGACTTCTTCAACGCGTTTGCTTTGGACGTACTCGATGCTGACCTTGAGAGGCCCTTCCGTAACAGGCCATCCCAAATCGCCCTTGACCACAGTGACTGGCTCGGGCTTGAGGTCTGGAGGCAGTTCGTAGGTGCATAAGTCCAAACCTCTGGTTCCCCTTCGGCGAGTGGCAAAAATGCCTAGTTGACCATCTGTACTGACCACCAAGCCATGTTCATCCCCAGAAGAATTCAGTGGCAACCCCAAATTGACGGGTTCACTCCATTGCCCAAGTGAATCGCGTTGACTCATCCACAGGTCATACCCGCCTCCAGACGGCAGCCTGTTGCTGGAGAAGTACAACGTTTTGCCGTCGGGATGCAGAAATGGAGACTTGTCTTGGGCGGACGAATTGATGGGGGCAGGGAGTCGCTCAGCGGCCCCCCATGTTCCATTGCTTAAGCGCTCGGACATGAAAATATCCATGGTCTGATTGCCGTCTTGATCCAGGGTGGATTCTGCACGTGCACCCGCGAAAAACAGGATGGTACCTTCGCCATTGATGGAGGGCTGTGCTTCCCAGCCTTGTTGTGAATTGACGCTTCCTTCAAGGGGAGTCAGTGGCGACCAGGTGTAGGAGGGAGAACCGTCCAGATTGCGATAGTCCAGGTGATATTCAGTTGAGAAAAGATCGACGTTGGCGGGATTGCTTGGAACAGGTCGGTTGGCGGCCAAAATCATCAATTTGTTGTCCACAGAAATGCTTGATCCTCCGTAGTTGGTGCCGAGGTTAAATGGATCTGTCAGCGGCACGCCACCGTCAAATGGCAAGCGTGAATCTTGTCGTTTGGCGCACGTAAAAATTTCCTTTCGCGTAGTGGTAATGTCCCCTTTGGCTTTGGAGTTTTGCGTGCGGGTGAAAAAGAGCAGGGTGCCGTCTGGAGAAAGCATGGGGAGGTATTCATCCTCATCCCAACTGACCTCGGGGATGGGCGCTGGGGCAGGGATGTCTGCATGCATGTGGTATTGATTCAAGAAAATCAATTCTGGCAGCGTGCTTTTCACATCGTTTCGCCTCCGGGGTTGCGTTGCTTCCTCGGGAAGGGCGAGGTAGGCTTGAAATTGGGTGAGCGCACCTTGGTAGTTGTCCATCATGTAAGCCATGGCGCCTCGGAGATAAAGTGCCTCCGGCATTCCTGCAGGACAAACTTCCTCCAAGGCATCCAAAAATTCATTCAACACACCCCACATGTCCGGGTTTTTGTTGGTGCATCTAAAAGCCAGTTCCGCGCACTCTATGAGCATTTGGGGGTCATCCGGATGATACTCAAGTGCAGATTGAAGATGGGACAGTCTTTCTTCGAGGCTTGTTTTGCCCTTGGGATGAAGGGCCTTGTCAAACAGTTTTTGGGCCCTTGAAGATCTGGGCTCCTCCATCTCACATTGCGCTTGGGTGATCACAGGCGTCACACCAAGCGCCAACGCAAAGCAGAGTGCCACGGCGGCCTTCATAAAATCAAGCTTCGGGGTTGAGTTCGCCTTCAGATTGGGCCACAAGGGCCGAAACCGTTCCATCTCCTGTGACATTGACCACTGTACGACACATGTCAAGGATTCTGTCGATGGGGAAAATCAGGGCAATCCAGGCGGGGTTAAGTCCGACGCTTTCCAAGACGATAATCATCAGAACAAGGCCTGCACTGGGGATGGCCGCTGCGCCGATGGAAGCCAAGGTTGCAGTTAGCACGATGATTGCTTGCTGACCCAATGTCAAATCGACCATGTGGAATTGGGCGAGTGCCACAACAGCCACAGCTTGGTATAGACTTGTGCCGTCCATGTTGAC
>DCBH01000133.1 GCA_002313415.1 Flavobacteriales bacterium UBA1112 | reverse complement strand
GCACCGTGTTGGGGTCTCCCTCAACCCACGGTTCGGCCAAATGACCAAAGTGGTGGTCCATGAAAATCATATCTCCTTCGGCCAACGTGAAGGAATCCCCGTTGTCAGCCGTCACCGTGACCTCTTTGGCCAACTGGAAACCTCCCCCTGAACCGTGAATGAAATGCGACCATTCCCAAGCCTGAGACCCGAGAAAGAATGCCCCACCAATGATGGTGGCACCCAACCATTTGACAACACCCGATTTGTCGTTTCGGTGCCCTGATTCCACCGCCAAAACCATGGTGACAGAGGATACGATGAGCAGGAACGTCATCAAGGCAACGTAGACGAGAGGGTAATGACCTTCCAACCCAGGCAAGGCTCGAAAGACTTGTTCGCCAATGGGCCAAGCATCTTCTGATGTGGCTCTTGCAAATCCATATGCTGTGAGCAATCCCCCAAAGGTGAGTGCATCTGAGACGAGAAAGAACCACATCATCATTTTTCCGTAAGTCACGGAAAATGGGCTTTGACCTCCGCCCCACAGGACTTCGGTCGGAATCGATTCAGGGTTTCCAGCCATGGTCTGAAATTGTTCTACGAAAATAAGGCATTCGATTTTGGTGTGCTACCCTTCGAAGTCCAATGTCAAACACTGGGTTTACTGCCTGGCTTGAACCATTGCTCCGTAGGCATATGATTCAATGCAGTAGGAATAAAAAGGCAAACAAGTAAAGCCAAAGCAGCCCCAAAAAGTGCCAGTAGATGCCCGTGGCCTTGAGTCGAACCGTATCGCCTTGATGAATGACTCCAGTAAAAATGCGAATGCCGTTGACCACCAGGTAAACCAGCCCAAAAACCAAGTGTAAAATGTGCACCATGACCAAGGCCCAGATGTAGCCACCACCGCTGTTGGAGGACTGTAAAACCTTGGTCGTGATGGGTTGTACCATGAGTGCATCGTCGTGGGCATACAACTCACCACGCGCAGCATCGTGAAGGAGCGTTTTGCCGTCGTAGCGAAAGTCATAATCTTCACCATACACCGCACTGCTTTCGTAAAGCGCTGCGAGGTTGTTCCAGCGAAAGGCGGTGCCGTATTCTGTGTCGTCCGTGTTCCAACCCATGCCCAATGCGGAGAGATCTTTCCAACCCTCGGCTTGAGTGACGGTAAAACCAATGCCCAGGACCAGAGTTAAAGCGAGCCCAAGGATTCCTTGAACATTCTGACCTGTCTTGACTGCACGAGTGGCCCACCAGAGGGCTGCGCTGCTGAGAACAATCAAAATGTTGCTGACCCAAAACATGTCGGGCGCTGGAATGTGAACCCAGAACTGTCCCATGTTGCTCACGATATAAGCTGACGTGAAACCGGCAAAGAGCATGGTGACCGCAAAAACGATGAAATACATTAGCATGGTCTTGGTGCGCTCCCGCACCTGGCCGTCAAGGCCCTCAAATACGCGCTCACTCATGGGTTCAAGGGGATTTTGTCTAGGACGTAAACGATTTGGATTACTGGGAGATAAACAAAACTCGCAAACATCAAACGCCTCGCGGCATCCAATGTCAATTCACGCAAAAGTTGGTACGCAAACCAAGAGAATCCGAGTCCAGCCAGCACGGCTACACTGAATGCGACATCACCCACCATCGGTTGATTGAGTGCCCAAGGCAACATGCTTGCTGGGATGCAGAATAAAGTGTAGAGAAGGATAAGTTGAGCTGAGCGCGCGGTACGTCCAGCATTGTATGGCAGCAACTTGTAACCCGCCTTGGCGTAGTCTTCATGGGCAAGCCACGCGATGGCCCAAAAGTGCGGAAATTGCCACATGAACTGAACGGCGAACAACGTACCCGGCTCAACCCCAAAGTCTCCCGTTGCTGCTACGTAGCCAATCATGGGAGGCAGGGCTCCAGGAAAGGCGCCTACAAAAACAGATAGGCTTGTCTTGCTTTTGAGTGGAGTGTAGATGAATGCATAGCTGACAATGGCAGCAACCCCAAGCCAACCACTTAGTGGATTGAGACGGAAAAGGCATGTCAAACCAACGGCAGCAGCCAAAAGACTCCAAGCAAGTGCTTGCTTGACTGAAAAGCGCCCGGTGGGCAGTGGTCTGTCTCGTGTGCGTTTCATCAAGCCATCCACGCGGCGTTCGATGATTTGATTGAATCCGTTGGAAGCACCTGTCAGTGCATATCCGCCCAACGTCAGCATCAAGAAGGTTTGGATGTCCATGGTCTCCACAGCCATAAACCACCCCAGGACTGCCGACAACACGACAAAAAAGCCGAGGCGGAGCTTAAACAAGGTGGCAAGGTCGCGATGCATGGGCCGCAAAATTACTGCACGAGGAGCGGTCTTTCCGTTCTCGCGGTCACCAATCACGTTCGTCCATAACACGAGATTGTCTGAGGCCAATTTCCAATCTGCCCGCATTCCAAGGTTCCTGCCACGCTCCAGGGGCACCTTGGTCCTCCAGTCGGGTCCAGGCCCTCACAAATGCTTCAATGCCGGCCATTCCGTAGCGCTTTCCAAGGGGCATCGTCAGATCAATTTCGAGCCGTGAGATATGACTTCGGACTCCTTGTCCCAACAGATGTCCATCCTCCTGTTCTCTTTGGTAAAATGGCGTCCACGGCATTTCTCCAACCGCGTAAGACAAAAGGGATTCTCCTCCTCCTGACGACCTGCCTTGCGAACGAAAAAGGTAGCTGATTCGTAACGTGTAGAGCTCTTTCAGTACTGCGCGAATACGTGCTCTTCCTTCGACGAAATTTGCTCCTGCTGGATGACCGAGAGGCTGATGAAGGTGGGAATAGGAGAGGGGCAAGCTGTTGTGCGTGTAGGTCCAAGGCCGAATTGCAGCGCCTTCAATCAACCACCCAAATTTGCCCGAATTGCTCACGGATGACATGCCCGCAAGCACCCCCCATTTGTTGCCCCACCAGCCGTTGGCCTCCAGCATTTTGGACACGAGGAGTTCGTCGAGCAAGACTTGCCCATACACGTTCTTGCGTTGCCCTCGACGCCCTGCAGTTTGGTAGGACAATTGAGCCCCCAACAGGGCATTGTCGGCAGACCCAAGATTGTATTCGCGCGGTCTCAAGGCCGCCATAGGAATGAGATAATGCGGTTCGATTCGGCCTTGGAAGCCCACATCATTTCCTCGCCATTTTACCGCACCGAAGAGCGCACCGCTCCAACCTCGGCCGAGCGCCACTTCGGTCCATTGTGCTGCCAGCCATCCTGTTTCGACAGTGTCTGCTTGCACATGTCGTGTTCGAATCAACGCTTGAGCATATTGAATGACGCCCGCATCAATCCACAATCGAGCCCCAAGCGCAGGGGCCATGTGACGATCCAAAAACAGAGAGCGTGCTCCTCGACCCCAGTGGTGCGCCTCCTGACCAACTCGGACGCAGACAGATGGCGACAAGGACCAAGACAAGGCTCCCTCAAGGCGGGAGATGGAAGCCATGGACTCGTTCATCAGGATGGCAGTTCCCAAACCATCCATGCTTCCATGGTCTGCCACCTCCCTGGCCAACGGGAATCCCAAAGGAATGCGCCATCTCGAAGCGGCAACACGATAACTCCCTCTGTTTCTCATGGTTCCTGAGGTCCCCAAACCGACTGCTGTA
>DCBH01000013.1 GCA_002313415.1 Flavobacteriales bacterium UBA1112 | reverse complement strand
TTGTCGAACAAGGGCGTCACAGGGAAAACCGCGGAGCAATCTCTTGGCCGTGCGCACATTACGGTGAACAAGAACATGGTGCCTTTCGATACTCGCTCGCCATTTGTGACTTCGGGCATGCGGGTTGGCACCCCTGCCATCACGACTCGCGGACTCGTCGAGTCGGACATGGTCCAACTTGTTGAATGGATGGATGCTGTCATTCAAGCACCCGAAGATGAAGCGGTGATTCAACGAGTCGGAGATGAGGTTCGAGATAAATTCTCCACCTATCCATTGGTGGGTTAAACTTGCTCAACTTCATATGTCTGATATGCTGGACGCAAGGCAGGCAGAAAGAGAACTAAGTTTGCGCGGTGAGCTATTTGACTCGATTCCCATCTGAGGGCTCAACTGTTCCAAAAAGTTCTCTAGTCTTGTCAGAGTTACGCTTGGATTGGAGACTCGTTGTGCTTCAATCCACCCTCCTCTCGCTCATCGCGTTCATTCCAAATTTGGCCTTGGGAACTGTTTTGTCTTTTTCAATGTTGGCTCTTTGGAGGCGCTGGAGCAATTGGTGTGAGGCTGTGGTGGCCATGTTTGTTCTGGCTTGTGTTTTAGCTAGTTCTCGCGTTGTTGGGCTTCAATATTGGAAAATACTGCGCCTTCTTTTTGCGTTCCTCATCTTCATAGAAGCTCTGAGGAGGCTTAGAGGTATGTCATTCTCGGAGCGCCGAAAATCGATTGGATTTCTGGTGGTCGTATGGATTTGCACAGGTTTGCCGGCGGTGCTTTCAGAACATGTCGCGGCAGGCTTGGAGGAAACGGTCCTGTTGTCTTCAATGTGGTGGTCCATGCTGGTTTTGTGCCGCACAGTTGTAAAAGAAGAAACGTCACGCCGTTTGTCAACCTTGGTGCATGTGGGACTTGTGGTCGTCGCGGTGTGTTTGTCAAGCCGCATTGTGGACTATGACGTGAGTCATTTGAATGGAAGGTTCCGCGGGATTTTTGGCAATCCCAACGAATTCAGCCATTGGTGGCTGGGCTTGTTTGTTTTGGGACTTGTGGCTTCACATCATCTCAAAAATCCTCGCACCATAGCCCTCCTTGTTTTGACAGCGATTTTTTACTTCTGGACTGGAACACGAGGGGCAATGTTGGCAGCGATTTTTTCTTTCGGAGCTTGGTCCTTGCAAGGAATTCAGTCGTCGTTTTTCGCCCAAATGACAAGACTGTTGTTCGGCTGTTCTGTTGTTTTGACCTTGGCCTTGTTTTCATCAGAAGCATTGTTTGAAATGTTGCCAGAGCAAGTGGTTCGGGAAGAGAGTCTGGAAGAAGGGGGAGGGCGCTTGTTGGCTTGGGAGCATGCAATAGACCAAATCAAAATGCGACCTTGGTTTGGAGCTGGAGGGGGGGCAGAGGAGCGATATTTCAGGGAAAACTACTCCTATTTCGCGATGCAAAATCATCAAGGATTGAGCCACAACAGCTGGCTTGCCTTTGCCATGAATTATGGAATACCTGCCACCCTCTTACTTTTCTTTGTCTTGCTTTCTAGGTTAGGCTTGACAAATCGCAGCGTGCTTTTTGTAGGGTTGCTTCCTTTTTTGGTTTCTTTCTCAGTGGAGGGGTGGTTGACCGCCCCGATGAGTGCGAGCTCTCCCATTTTGTTTTTTGTCGGAGGGGTGCTGTTACCGATGTCTGAAGAAAAAGTACTCCTTGGGCGATTTTGAGTCAACCCACCACTCCCGCCGCCACGGTCAAATGAGTCGAAGGGTCAACGAGGATGAATGATCCTGTACTGCGATTTTCTTTGTAGCCGTCAGTGAGAAGGGGTGAGGCCGTTTTGATGCGAACCCTCGCCATGTCATTGACGCTTATGGTGACGTCATCTTCCACGCGGTGGAGGGTGTTGATGTCGATGCGGTAAAGTACTTCAGTGATTTTCGCCTGAACGTCGCGCGTGGTGTGGCGTAAGACGTAGCGCGTGGCACTGTTGAGCGGTGATTCGCTGAGCCAGCAGATTCGGGCGTCGAGGACTTGGGTGCTCTCGGGCTGGTTGTTGGCTCGAACGAGCATGTCACCTCGACTGAGGTCGATGTCGTCTTTGAGAGTCATGGTGACGCTCAGTGGGGGGAAGGCTTTGTCGAGGGGTGCGTCTCCTACGAGGATTTCGTCGATGGTGCTCTCCTTTCCACTGGGTAGGGCCACAACCTTGTCGCCGGGTTTCCAAACCCCAGAGGCGATGCGTCCGGCGTAGCCACGGAAGTCACGGTGGGCGTCGGTTTGGGGGCGGATAACGTATTGAACGGGAAACCGGCAATCTTGAAGATTTCGGTCTGCGCCAACGTGCACCGTTTCGAGGTGGTGAAGGAGGGTTCCACCTCCATACCAAGGGGTCTTGTCAGAACGGTCTACCACATTGTCACCATGCAAGGCACTGATGGGAATGAACTTGATGTCAGTGATGTCGAGGCGCGATGAGAAATTCTTGTAGGCTTTCACAATCTCGTCAAAACGCTCTTCACTGTACTCGACCAAGTCCATCTTGTTCACGCAGACCACGACGTGGCGAAGGCCCAATAGGGATGCGATGAAGCTGTGCCGGTGGGTTTGCTCAAGGAGTCCATGACGAGCGTCAATCAGGATGATGGCAAGGTCAGCCGTGGAGGCGCCAGTCACCATGTTTCGGGTGTACTGAATGTGTCCCGGCGTATCCGCGATGATGAACTTGCGCTTGGGCGTGGCAAAGTAGCGGTACGCGACGTCTATGGTGATGCCCTGTTCGCGTTCCGCTTTCAATCCGTCTGTCAGAAGACTGAGGTCGGTGCCGTCGATTCCTTTTTGGCTTGAGGCGGATTCCACCGCTTCAAGTTGGTCCTCAAAAATGCTTTTGCTGTCGTACAACAATCGCCCAATGAGGGTGCTTTTGCCGTCGTCGACGCTGCCTGCGGTGGTGAATCGCAAGAGGCCGTTGTGGTCAGGAGGGGAGGTTGATGCTGCCATGATTCCTTTAGAAATACCCTTCTTTTTTGCGGTCCTCCATGGCGCTTTCGCTGCGCTTGTCGTCCATTCGGCCTCCGCGCTCTGTGATTCGCGTGGCGGAGACTTCATCAATGATTTTTCCTAGGGTGTCGGCATTGCTTTCGAACGCACCTGTGATGGTGAGGTCGCCAAGAGTACGGAAACGGACTTGCATCATCTCTGGCACCTCCTCGGGTCGGAGATTGAGGTGGTCGGAGTGGGCGAGGATTTGGTCTGCTCTCCGGATGCACATCCGTTCATGTGCGAAGTAGAGGGAGGGCAGGGCGATGTTCTCTCGAAGGATGTAATTCCACACGTCGAGCTCCGTCCAATTGTTCAATGGGAAAACGCGGAAGTGTTCGCCAGGCGCGTGCATGCCATTAAATAAGTTCCAAAGCTCTGGTCGTTGGTTTTTGGGGTCCCACTGGCTAAAATCGTCGCGGTGGGAGAAGAACCGTTCCTTGGCTCGGGCTTTTTCCTCGTCGCGCCGGGCGCCTCCGACGCATGCGTCGAATTGGTGTTCTTCGATGGTGTCAATGAGGGTCGTTGTTTGCAGTCGATTGCGACTTGCATTGGCGCCTGTTTCTTCCTTGACTTTTCCTGAGTCAATGGTCGCTTGGACACTGCCTACGATCAGGCGTGCGCCAAGTCGTTCGACAAGGCTGTCTCGGAACGCGAGGGTTTCAGGGAAGTTGTGACCTGTGTCAATGTGGACGAGGGGCATGGGGATGCGCCCGGGGGCGAAGGCTTTGGCTGCAAGGTGGGTCACCACGATGCTGTCCTTTCCTCCAGAAAACAGAATTGCAGGTCGGTCGAATTGAGCTGCGACTTCACGCAGTACATACATGGACTCGGCTTCGAGCTCTGTCAGATGGTCGAGGTTGTAGTTCGAGTCGCTCATGGATGTTGTGCTGGCGCTTTCTTGTCACTGGTTTGGTCCCGACGTCCTAGTCGCCCAAATCGAAACCAGGCTCGCTCGTGAAAATAGTAAAGTAGGGTCTTCGTGATGAGTTCCAACATTCCAATTTCAAATCCCACGAATGGGTCGCCTGAGACCCACCAACTCACAAGAAAAGTATCCACGGTGCCGATCACGCGCCATGTGGCCGTCTTGGCAATGTGTCTGATGCGGGATTGTTTGGCGTCCATGATTGTTATAGAAATCAATCTGAAAAGAGAGATGCTGACTGAAAGACGGTGTTAAATCGCCTCAATCAGCACTCGCAGACTGTCGTTGACCGAGTTGGCGGTGGTGTCGATGTCAATGAAATTGTGAAGGGGTGGCTCGTAATCTGAGGCATGTTTGGATTCCCGACCCCGGGTTTCTGTGGTGTGGACGTAAACCTCAGTGACGTCGGCCGCTGCCTTAAAGGATTCACGCAGGCTGCGGTAGGGGGCTACCAAGCTTACGACGACCGTATAACCTTTGGATTGGAGGTAGTGGGCGACAGTTTGCGCACGTCGAATGTTGTCTTCTCGGCCTTTTTGGGAGTAATCGAAGTTGTTGGTCAAAGCCCGAAGGTCATCGCCATCCACGTGGAATGCCTCGACTCCTTGTTTCTGAAGGTGATCTAGCATGGCTTTCGCCAAAGTGGTTTTGCCGTGGCCTGGTTGACCTGTGAACCAGTAAATCATGCGATCGTTTGCGCGGCCTTGAGCTGCAGAGTCTGCTCGCGGTCGGGTCCCACACTCAAAACGGTCACAGGCACTCCTACGGCGTCTTCAATGAATGCGACGTAATCGAGCAGAGATGCAGGAACCTCTTCAAGGGAGCGGATCCCAGTGAGGTCGCCTGGCCACCCAGGCAATGTTGTGTAGATCGGTTCAACTTCGTCGGGCTGAATGCCAAAGGGAAGATGGTCAATTTTTTCCCCGCGGTGCATGTAGTGGGTGCAAACTCGGATTTCATCGAAGCATCCCAGAACGTCGGCTTTCATCATGCAGAGTTGAGTTGCACCATTCACGTCCACGGCGTAGCGCAACTGCGGGAGGTCAAGCCATCCGCAACGTCGTGGGCGCCCAGTTGTGGCCCCAAATTCGCGGCCCTCAGCGCGCATTTTCTCACCCACCTCGTCGAGAAGTTCGGTGGGAAAAGGACCAGATCCGACACGGGTACAATAAGCCTTGAAAATGCCAATGACCTCGCCAACGCGGTTGGGTGCGATGCCTAAGCCTGTGCACGCTCCAGCGCTGATGGTGTTGGAGGAGGTCACAAACGGGTAGGTTCCGAAGTCAATGTCGAGCATCGTGCCTTGTGCGCCCTCCGCGAGGATGCGTTTGCCAGATTTTAAAGTGGCATTCATCTCGTGCTCCGAGTCGATCAACTTCAGATCTCGCAGAAACTCTATGGCCTCGAGCCAGTCGGCATCATCCATTGTGTACTCGAACCCTTCGAACTGGGCGAGCATGGCCAGGTGTTTGTCTCGAAGGGCATGGTAACGCTCCGAGAAGTGAATGCTTTCTATGTCTCCGACGCGGAGACCATTTCGCCCCGTCTTGTCCATGTATGTGGGGCCAATGCCTTTGAGGGTACTGCCGATTTTGGCCTTGCCTTTTGCGGCCTCCGATGCGGCATCAAGCAGGCGGTGTGTCGGCAGAATCAAATGGGCTTTGCGGCTAATTGCCAAGCAGGTAGACACATCTACACCAAGCTCCACGAGCGCGTCAATTTCTTTTTTGAAGATGATGGGGTCGATGACCACCCCATTGCCAACGACATTCAAGGTGTCCTGGCGAAATACGCCACTTGGGATGGTGTGTAAGACGTGTTTGATGCCATCAAACTCGAGCGTATGACCTGCATTGGGCCCGCCTTGGAAACGGGCAATGACATCGTACTCTGGAGTGAGTACGTCTACAATTTTGCCTTTGCCTTCATCGCCCCATTGGAGGCCGAGCAGGACGTCAACTTTCATGCTTCGCAGGAGTTGTTTCAGGCTTGTTTGCCCGAGAAGGTTGAGCCCGCTTGCGGGCGTAAATGTTCAAACTGTGGTGCAGCACCTCAATGTCAAAAATGTCTTCAAGCGTGGCTTTGATTTGCTGTATCCGCGGGTCACAAAACTCAAGCACTTCTCCAGTATCCGCAAGAATGACATGGTCGTGTTGTTTGATCCGGTGGCACTTCTCATATTGCGCGCTTTGGTCGCCAAACTGGTGTCGACGTACCAAGTTGCAATCGAGAAGCAATTCCATGGTGTTGTACAAAGTTGCCCGTGAAACGCGGTAGGGACTGTTGCTCATCACCTCGTACAAGGTGTCTACATCAAAATGTCCGTCGTAGCTGTAAATCTGATTTAGGATTGCAAAACGTTCTGGAGTCTTTCTGTGTCCGTTTTGCCCGAGGTAGGCTTCAAAAAGCCCTTCGACTTGCTCGTTGATGGGGTCCTTTGCCATACGGTGTCGAAGATAGGGTATGTCACTCAGGCAAGGGCCCTTGTTCAGAAGTTTCCCAAGGTCCCGTCCTTGGTGCAACATCTACCTGAAATGGTCTCAAATCCTGATCTTTTGGCACAGGTTCAATTTTCCCTCTTGGCCCTTGTTGAAGTGCGATTCCGACGAGCTCACGCTCAACCACCTGCAAGGTCACCTTGGCACACACTGCAGTGTTCATACGAATTTGACCTTGGCTCCCATCCTCCGGGATGTCAAATGTCACAACCTCCCCATTTCCAGTAACGTCTACCGAGCGCAACTCATATTCTTCAAAAAAGGCATCCAGATCGCGACCCTGAATGCGATGAGATAAGGTGTCATTGGCAGGGGATAAGACGATGGAATGTCCACGCATCTCAAGCTTCTCGGGACTTTGTTTGATCATTTTTAAAGTCAGGGTATCGCCTGCAAGCTTGTCCTTGTTGGACCACAGTTGAGGCGTTCCCCACATCTGAATGATTCCGATGTCCTCGATCCAAACCAAAGAGTCTCCTTGGCCCACGAGGTTTTCTTGCACGAGTGTGACCTGTTTGAATGCGGTTAGAGTTTCGCCTTTTCGTTGCAACACCTCCGCGGCCAATTTTAGGGTGTCGCCATCTTCAATTTGTTGCAACCACGCACGACGATGTTCAGAACCGTGAACAATTTCCAAACTGTCTTCCTCATATCGCACAGCGTGGTTGCCATGGACTTCGCCATCGCCATTTGCATTGGCGAGAGTTGCATTCCCCCAGATTTCACGAGAGGATTCATCCCAAGCCAAACTGTCACTTAGCACGATGCTCTCGCCATCGGCGACCATCACCTTTCCTGCCAACCAGCCCAGTGGTTTCTCTTCCATGACCACGTCACCGGCTTGGCACTCAAATTGAACGTCCTTGCCCAACCATTGGGTTGGACCGTGAAAGCGATAGCGGTTGTCGTCACGCATCCAATGCAACGAGTCGCTGAACAAGGAGTCCTCTGCGTTGGTTGCACGCACTTCACCTCCAAGCTCGAGAACCTTTGATTGAGTTCGATAGAGGCCAGTTTTGCTGTTCACCGTCCAACCGTCATCGAGTATGGTGGCCCCCTCAAAATAACGCGCCGTTCGACCATCCAAGATGTATTGCAAAGAAGGAGCTTGAAGCAGAGCTGACTCGTGGTTCAATTCAACTTCCCCATTGGCAATCGCCCATTCCTCGTTTGGTTGCAGATGCAAATAGTCGGCAGTCATGGTCGTGGCAGGTGGCTGTCGCATGGCGACGTTGCTGAATACTTCCACAGATCCGTCTTCAAATCGCCACGCGGAGTCGCAGGTCAATACCGCATCTTCGTGCCCCAACTTGACGTTGCCGATCAGTCGCTGGGCTTCAGTGACTGCTGGATCTCGAAGGATTTGATCTGCGGATAAAATGTCGACGGTTTGAGCTCGCAGGTGCAGGCTCAGGGCGAAGGTCAAGGCGATCCCTAACAACTTCATCATCACCCTTCTTCCTGCAATCGCTCCACGGTGTACACGCCGGGCACAGCTTGGAGCTTGGTGATCAATTCGGAAAGGTGCTCCGTATTGGAAACGACCACGCGTACTTGACCTTCAAAAATGCCGTCGCGCGTTTCAAAACTGATGGCACGCATGTCCACACGCATGTCAGCCGATATCACTCGGGTTACGGCATTCACAAGACCAACGTCGTCGATGCCACTGAAGCCAATGCTCACCTCGAATTGTGCAGCTGCTTTGCTTGCCCAGTTGGCTTTCATGACGCGATAGGCATAACGCGACAAGAGGTTGGTTGCATTGGGACAATTTCGACGGTGGATTTTGATGCCGCCACTCACTGTGATGAACCCAAAGACGTTGTCTCCGGGGATGGGATTGCAACATGCAGCCAATCCATAGTCAAGTTTTTGTTTGGCGTCGCCAATGAGTAAGACGTCTCCGGCTTCCTTTTTCAGGTCATTGATGCTCGCCGCTTCAGTTTCAGAAGGGCGCGATTTTCGCGGTGGAAGCGGATCTGGACCGCGCTCCCACTCCAGCTTGCCTGAGCGCAAAACAAAACCTCCCAGTCGGTCGAGGTCAATTCGACCTGTGGCGATGCGGTAATGCAATTCATGCGGAGAATCCACCTTGAATTTGCGAATCATGCCATTCAGATTTTCCGCACTGCCATCTACGCCTATGCGCCGGAACCACTTTCGCAACTTGTCTTTGCCGTCAAGGGCCTGTTTGCGCTCTTCCTCCTTAAGTGCGTGCCGGATTTTGGATCGGGCACTTGCGGTCACCACGTAATTCAGCCAATCTTTTTTGGGCGTTTGCTTTCGTGAGGTGATGATTTCCACCTGGTCTCCACTCGAAAGCGGCTCACTTAATGGCACCAACTTGTGATTGACTTTGGCACCGATGCATTGCGACCCCACCTTGGTGTGAATTCGGAAGGCAAAATCCAACGAGGTCGATCCTGCAGGCAAGGTGATCAAATCTCCATTGGGGGTGAAGACGTACACCTCATCGGAAAACAAATTCAGCTTGAATTCGTCGATGAAATTCAAGGCATCGGCTTCGCCTCCCTCCAAGATTTCACGAATCTGTCCCAGCCATGAGTCGATGTTGTCGCCTCCTTTTGCAGCCATGACTTCAGCTCGTTGGCTGGGACTCAGAGAAGGGTCACTTTCCAAAGAACCTCCATTCACCTTGTATCGCCAGTGAGCCGCTAGGCCCTTCTCCGCCATGTCGTCCATGCGACGGCTGCGAATCTGTACCTCCACCCACTTTCCGGTGGGAGACATCACCGTGGTGTGCAAGGATTCGTAACCGTTGGCCTTCGGCAGGCTGATCCAATCGCGAAGGCGGTCGGGGTTGGGTTGATAAAAATCAGTGACGATGCTGTAGGTCCGCCAAATGTCCGCCTTCTCGTTGGCCTCGTCGGTGTCGAGGATGATGCGAATCGCAAAGACGTCATACACCTCCTCAAAGCTGACCTTCTTGGTTTGCATTTTGTTCCAAATGCTAAACACGCTTTTGGGACGGCCCATGATTTCGTAGCTCAGTTCAGCCTCATCTAAGCTTTGTCGAATGGGCACCGTCAGAGTATTGATGAAGCGCGTGCGTACGGCTTTGGTTTTGCGCAGCCGTGTACTGATTTCGGCGTAATCATCGGGTTCCTTGTATTTCAAACTGAGGTCCTCGAGCTCCGTTTTGATGTTGTAAAAGCCCAAACGGTGTGCCAATGGCGCATACATGTACAGCGTCTCTGAGGCAATTTTCTGTTGCTTGTCCGGGCGCATGTATTCGAGCGTCCGCATGTTGTCCAAGCGATCTGCGAGCTTGATCAAAATCACCCTTACGTCGTCGCTCAGTGTGAGCAGCATTTTCCGGAAATTCTCCGCTTGCGCGCTCGTTCCTGGCTCAAAGACTCCGCTCATCTTGGTCAGTCCATCGACAATGGCTCGTTCCTTGGCGCCAAACATTCTCTCCACATCTTCCAACTTCATGTAGGTGTCTTCCACGGTGTCGTGAAGGAGCGCACAGACGATGCTGGTCGTACCCAACCCCATCTCCTCAGCAACCACTCGCGCTACCGCGATGGGATGGTAGATGTAGGGGTCCCCGCTTTTGCGCCGAATGTCTTTATGCGCTTCGAGCGCTACGTCAAACGCCTTGCGAATGGCTTTTCGCTCCGAACGCTTCTTGGAATTCTTGGCCGCACGCAACAGTCCTCGGTACCTCCGAAGAATCTCTTGCTTTTCCGCTTCCAAGTCAAATTCCATCACCACGCAAGTTCGGCATTCTCCCCTCGATTGCTATTCACAACGATGCAAGCCAGGGGAAATGATGAGAACAAACAATGGTGCAAGATTTCATGCCTCCATATTCCTTCTCATGATAGGTGATTTTTTGTGCGGAGAGAAGGTTACGAATTTCTGTAAGCGTTTCTTTTTCCCCCACACGATGGCTATCGTCTAAAATCAGAACGAAACGGGACTCGGGCAGCAGTTGACGAATGAAATCGAATGAGTTCATTCTTGAGTAGGACTCGCTCCCAAAGGGACCGTCGACAACGACAAGAGTAGCATGTTGCCAGATATCTATTTCGATATCTCGATAACGAAGGCTGTCGGTGAATCCGCAATTCTGGGTCTTTCCAAAAAGATCATGACGACGTATTTCCGAGTTTTCGCTCAATTGAAAGCGATCGCAGAATGCCGCAATCCAAGTTTTGGAATGTTCAAGGATGATGTGTGATTTTAACCAATCTTCGTTGCTCGCATAAGAGGAAATAAGTTTGGAAGATTCTCCCAAGCCCAATTCAACAACTTTTTCGGGCTTGACGTCTTCGAGAACGCGATGCAAAATGTAAAAGAAGGAGGCTCCACCTGCCCATCGGCCAATGGAAAGGGCAAGTTCTGACTTCCATTGGGTTGTTCTAAAGCTTTCACGAAAAACATGATGCCATACGTTTTCCTCCAGTAGCCTCTCGTTGTAGGACCCATGGGAAACTGCGTTATAGGCTGATTGCAGTACCCTTCGTAATAAATTCTTCACGCCAATTCTTTTGTGCTATCCGGAATAATTTGTTGGACTCGTTGGGAAGTTACACAGGTTACTTTTGTGGCAAATGACAAATAGAACATCGACATCTTGGATTGACGTGCCTCCAGGCCACGATTTCCCCCTTGCCAACCTTCCTTTTGGTATTTTCTCGACTGCCGACCGCACCGCCCGTCCTGGGATGCGGTTGGGCGACCAGGTCATCGACCTCAGTGCCCTTCAGGCAGCAGGACTTTTTGAAGGCCTTGGCCTATCTGCCGAAGTCTTGTCTGCTTCAGCCCTCAATCCGTTGATGAAGCTCGGCAAGCCCACCACGGTCGCCCTGCGCGTGCGTGTCCAAGCCTTATTCGATTCAGACTCCGCTGAGCTCCGAGATCGCCCCGACCTTCAAGCATCATGCCTTGTTTCAGCCTCTTCCGTCACCATGCACATGCCAGTAGAGGTGGGCGACTACACGGACTTTTACTCTAGTGAAGATCACGCCCGAAACGTCGGTAAGATGTTCCGTGACCCCGAGAACGCACTGCTGCCGAATTGGAAGCACATGCCTGTCGGTTATCACGGCCGGGCCTCCAGTATCGTCGTCAGCGGCACCCCCATTCGCAGACCCATGGGGCAAACTCGCCCCAGCGTCGATCAGCCACCGGTGTTCGGTCCGTCGCGCTTGCTCGACTTTGAATTGGAAATGGCCTTCGTCACCTTCGACGGCAAAACGCTCGGCGAGCGCATCACCACAGCGGAAGCGGAGGAACACATTTTTGGTTTGGTGCTCTTCAACGATTGGTCTGCACGTGATATACAAAAGTGGGAATACGTCCCCCTCGGGCCATTCCTAGGCAAGAATTTTGGGTCGTCGATCTCGCCTTGGATCGTGACGCTCGAAGCCCTGGATGACCTCCGCGTCGCTGGCCCAAAACAAGAGCCAGAAGTCCTGGATTATTTGAAGTATGAAGGAGACAGCCATTACGATGTGCCGCTTGAGGTTGAAATCATCCCAGAAGGTGATTCGTCAGGCCAGGTCGTATGCCGCTCCAACTTCCGTCACATGTATTGGAACATGCGTCAGCAACTCGCGCACCACACCGCAAACGGCTGCAACCTCCGCGCTGGAGACATGATGGCGAGCGGCACGATCAGCGGCCCCGAGAAAGGCTCCTTCGGTTCAATGCTGGAGATTTCTTGGCGCGGAACCCAGCCTGTCGCCATGCCCGATGGTACAGAACGCAAATTCATTCAAGATGGCGACACTGTGGTGATGCGCGCTCCTTACTTTGGAGAGGTCAGCGGAGTGATTTTACCTGCGCAGGACTGACGGAGTCCTCCTCAGTCGTTCTGGCTGTTCTCCGAAAATAATTCTTGTTGAACTTAGAGCCATGCACTTGTTGTTTCTCGCAGACGGACTTTTTCCATTTGTGGTAGGTGGGATGCAGAAGCATTCGACAATGCTCATCAAGCATTTGTCGCCACTGGTAGACCAAATCACCGTGTGCACGTGCAGTGAAATCAATGCACCACCACCAGCAGAACAGGAAATTCTGGATGAGATTGTAACCTCGAAAAACAACATCCAAGTTCTCACGTGCACTTTCGAGGACAAAGGGATACTGCCAGGGCATTATCTCAGGGCCAGTCGCAAACTGAGCCGAAGCTTTCTCAATCTTGCGGGCGACTTGTCTCAATACGATTGTGTTTACGCTCAGGGTCTCACTGGGGATGCTTTCCATGGAAGACACCCACGTGTAATGGTGAATCTTCATGGATTGGAAATGTTTCAGCCCGCTTATTCCGTAAAAGAGGCGCTTGCCAAGCGACTAATGCGCCCAATTTTTAAAAGCCAAATTCGTCAGTCATGGAAAGTCGTTTCGCTTGGCGGTAGGCTTATCGATATACTCAAGTCAAATGGCGCTCGGGATGAACAAGTAGTCGTGTTACCCAACGGCTTGGACGATGAATGGTTTGACAAGCCATCTGCAGTTTCCAAAGGGGACGGCATTCGTTTTTTGATGGTCGGACGGAATGAATATCGAAAGGGTTTTCATGTTCTGGAAAAGGCGCTTTCACTCATTGACAAGTCGATAGAACTTCATCTTGTTGGAGATTGGCCAAAAGTGGAAACAACTCGCCACAGCTTGACCTATCATGGGGTTGTGAGAGACAAGCATCGCATGATGGACATCATGGACTCCTGCCACGTGCTTCTACTTCCAAGTTTGTCTGAGGGCATGCCCACTGTTGTACTTGAAGCGAAAGTACGAGGGCTTAAGGTAATCGGCACAGATGTAGGCGCTATGGGTATTCTGGAATCGGATTTGTTACTTCCTGGGGATTCTTTGGCGTTGGCTGAGGCCATTACAGAAAAAAGTGATTTTGGACATTCTCAAAAATTGAGCGAACGTTTTCGTTGGACGCAAGTTGCCGAGGCCACAAGCAATTTATTTTGAGAGTCTCCTTGAGGAATGACACAATGAGGGAAAATTCGAGTTTGCCTCTTGGAGCCAAAGTTAAAAATTGTCCGAGAGGCTTTATAGCTCGAAACAACGCCAAGTTCTGGCTGAAGGCTTTTTTTGAAGTAAAATCAAAAAGGACATGTGAATTGCAGTTCGCGTAAAGACAAGTTCACTGCGGTATCCCGTGAGTCCCATCGAAAAGCCAAAGCTGAACTCACTAATCGTTTACTGCTGATCCGCGATTGTCGTTTTTAATCATGATTTCACTCGGCGACACGGTGGTTGAAAGGTTGGCTTGGTATTCTGCTACGCGTGCAGATTACCGGTGGTATCTTCAGACTAGTTGTTGTCAACCAAATAAATGTAATTCACCACGTAACCCCGGTGCGCAATGTGATCCAAGCATTCTTGAATGTAGGACTCGACATTGAAACACTGGAAGATGATTGTCGCTTTGTCAATCATTGTATCATAGATAAGGCTAAAGCGGCGTTGGCTCGCCAAGTATGTTTGGTAGTTACTTTTTTGTACCAATTATCGGCGCATTGTTCGGCTTTCAAAGGTGAATCGATAATGGACTCAATAGCAGAGGCAATGGCATTCAAGTTTGGATGAACCACCCAACCGTCTTGTTCGTGTTCAAATACCTCCCTCACGGGGGAGGTGTTGGGAACAATGCATGGCTTTTTAGAGAGTGCGTATTCAAAAATTTTGACTGGCGATCCGTAGGCATTCGATTTTGGCATGATGAGAATGTTACATAAATCAGTGTAGGCGAATGTGTCAAATTGTGGCACAGACCCAACAAAGTGGATTGCGTCAGTAAGCTGAAAGGACATGGTGAGTGCTTCCAGCTTTTTTCGAATCATACCGTCACCAATGATAATGGCTTGTATGTTCCTGTCTTTTTGTCGTAGATGTGCCACAGCTTCGATAATCAAATCCACGCCATGCCAAGGGAATAGCGAGCCGACAAATCCTAGAACAATGGCTGCATCATCGAGGTTGAGAGCGCTTCTTCGAAGTTCAAGCTCAGATTCCTCTTGTTGTCCTGGACGGATGGCATTGGGTGTTATACTCCACTTTTTAGAAATGTGGGTGATTTCGAGATATTCAGCTAAATAAGTACTCACCGTGAGTAAATGATCGGTATGTGTAAAGGACCAGCGATCTTTTTTTAAAGCTCGTTGGTGGAGCAAACTTTTACCGCTGAGTATGATGCGTTCGTCCACATTTGGGCTGTTCACTTCGAGAACGTGGTGGATGCCGTTTGCCATCGCAACCGAAACGCCAGATACCATGCCGTAGTGACTTCGTTCGTAGATGACGTCAGGTTTGAATTCAGCCACGAGTTGAGTCAATTGAAACTTGTTGCTTCGATCAATTTGGATGAGTCGCAGGTCTCTAAGCGTTTCCCAGAGTAATCTTGGAATCAATTTCTTCAGTAAATTCTTTCTGGTGAAATCTCGTTGCTGAGGCCTCTTGACTAAGTTGTGATAATTTTTTTTTCTTCCTGCAATGAGTATGTGAACCTCGTGGCCGAGCGCCTTGAACGCAGCGATCATTTCTCGCATGTGGGTGCCGTATCCCGCTTGGTCTTCAATGCGAAGATGGGGGTTGGGGCTGAAATACAAAATCTTCATGTTTGGAAAAGAGAAAGCAAAGTATGACTCCAATCCGCAGGTGTATACAAAGTCCCTAGTTTATGACTTGCAAACGATTCGTTTTTAGTTTGAATTTCATTTTTGCGTAAAAAAGACTTAAGCGCCTTTCCAATTGCTAAAGGATTAAAGCTGATGCCATTTATTCCGTTCTCCAGGAATTGAGATGATGCACCAACACGGGTGCTTGCGAGCAGTGGCAATCCTGCAATCGCCATTTCATGCAGGACCACACCCCATGGTTCCTTTTTGCTAGGCAAAACGAAGCAAGCGGCATTTACGATGTGTGACTCCAATTCGTGGGGCTGCTTGAATCCGTGGTGAATGACTTTGGGATGAATCGTGCGACTGTCCCAAAGCTGACCAGTACCAATGCAATGGAGTTCCCATTCTGGAAATTCGTCAGAGAGTTCTACAAAAGCCGACCACAATTCTCGAACGCCCTTGATGTCCAGATATCGCCCGATGTAAAGGATTTTCTTAGCAGGCGGTGTCGCCTTGCGCTGCTCGTAGATGGCTTGAAAAGGCCCGGGGTCGGCGCAATAGAATCCTGTGGCAAGTTTTTTTCCTGAAAAGCCGAGTTTTTTGGCGAAGAGGAATTGTGGTTCACCCGGAATCCAAGCACGGTTAAAACGTCGATGTATAAACAATGGTGCAGTTAGAACCGCTAGGCGTTGTTTCAGACTTCCCGTCCACCAATTGTCTAGGGTGAGTACCACAGGGATGCGTTTTTGGTACGTCTTAGCCAAGTGATTGTAATCCGCATCCATCCATCCAGAACAAACGATGGCGGTTGGGTTGATTTGGGCCAAGAGGAGCTTCAAGCCTTCTCGATTGTGTTTTTCCTTGGGGTGAAGTGAGTAATTGTCTGTTGACGAGAAATGGAACGGAGCCTCGGGGTGGCTTGGCCAATGCACAATGTCCACAGATGCCACCTCTGGATGTTGACCCAATACCTCGGCACAGGCCAAAAAGTACCCTGCAAGTTCCGAGTAAAGAAAGACGATTCGATGGGCTTTGGCACTCATTCGGGGAAGTCTGTGGTGAGTGCTCCAAGGTTCAAAATTTCATCGCAACGTTGTGCTAATTCTTTGTCGTGTGTGGCTAGGATGACATTGCAGCCTGCGGCAGCTCTCTCCTGAAGAAGGTCAAAAACGACATCACGGAGCTCGCTGTCAAGGGCGCTTGTGGCTTCATCTAAGATGAGTACCGGCCTGTTGATTTGAAGCGCTCTCAACAATGCGAGTCGTTGCTGTTGGCCGCCGCTTAAGTTGCCTCCGCCTTCTTGCAGCTCAAATGCCAGTGGCGAGGAGCCGAGGCAATCGTCCAATTTCAGAGTTTGGATTAACGACTTCACGAGTTTTTCATTGAGGACTGCACCTGGCACACGCAGGGTCAAATTGTCTCGAACAGTGCCTTGGAATAAGAACGGTTTCTGGCTGAGGTAACCGACATGGAGAAGCCATTCGTGCAAGTCGAGGTCATCATCCAGTGCAACGGTACCTTGGTCGTAACTTTGGATTTCAATCGCACCTTGCTCTGGCTTGTGAAGACCAAGTAAAGCGCTGATGAGCGTGCTCTTGCCCGAGCCTGAGGGGCCAACAATGGCATGTATCTTCCCGTGAGTAAAAGAATGCTTGAGATGAGCTATTACCGCTGTCTCTGCGGCCTCATAAGAAAGGGTCACCTTATTTACATTCAGATCGACTTTTGCGAGTTGTTTAGAGCCAGAATTCTGGCGATTCACCCATCTCGGTTGACATTGAAACCCTTTTTCCATGGTGTCGAGAACGTAGTGCTGCCCGCGCATGCGCATTACAGCGGTATTGATTCTGCTCATGGAAGGCATGATGCGGTATGCGCTGATGGCCATGAAGCTGAGGAGTTCAAAGAAGCCAGAATCGGGCGTTCCTTGAAGGAGGGCGATGATGATGGAGCTAGCTACAGCGACCACAGCAAGCACTTCGTAAAGCTTCGCTGGGGTGAGTTTGATTACGTTGGTGTTGCTTTCAAGTCTGAAAATGGTTGATTGATCGCTGAGGTAAGCCTCGCGAACGGCTCTTGATGCTCTGAATGTGATGACTTCAAGAAATCCTCTTACTGCATCGGTGATGAGGGTGTTAGTACGGGGTTCTATTTGTCGTCGAATGTCGCTGTAAATCAAGAGCCTCTTTGTGGTGGCTTGGCGAATGATGAGAGCGCCAGAACCGATGAGGAGAGCGATACTCAAGAAGACGATGGTATTGTAGACCAAAAGTCCTAAAGCGATCAGCGTGATCACGCAAATTTCGTTCACCATCAGCAGCCCCCCAACCATGAAGACATTCGCAAATTGCATTGGCCAAACATTGATTTCAGAGAGAATCCGTCCAGAGTCTTTGCCGCGCATACGCTCGAGTGATTGAGAAAAGTGGTAGGACCACATTTGGCCTGACAAGCGGTGAGCCACAGAAAAGGAGAATCTTGTCTGAAACAAGTTGACCAAAAGCCCAAAAACTGCTTTGAATAAGAAGGCCACAATCATGAGTCCACACATCGCGATGAGAAAACGCTCAGGTGTGTTTATACCCAAATGCGATACAGCATCGAAGGTTGCTTTCAGGGATTGATTCGTTTCAATCTTCTCAGGCTGAACAACCAAGCCTATAACGGGGACCACCACTGCAAGGCCCATAATTTCGACGATGCTGTTGATGAAAATACTCAACACCGTCATTACAGATCTCCTTCGCTCGCTTGGGTCGAGCAACTTGAAGGTTCGCTGAAGGACAGAATAGATGGAATTGGGTTCAGTCACGTCTGAGGTCAAGCTGGCGATGTGTTGAAGTTAGTTGTCAGGTTTGGAATCGAATTGGCGATTCATCTTCAACTGTGCAGGGTTGCCTTGGTGAATCATCCACGCCTCCAAATTTTGAGTGGCTGTGCTGCCCATGGTAAGCACGCTATGTGACTTGCAATTCACACCGGGCCCAACACTGGCGCGGGCACCTATCCAAACGCCATCTTCAAGTGTGATGTCGCCCACCATCAAATCAAACGTTGTCTTCTTGTAATTGTGGTTGCCACACAGGAGAAGGGCGCCTTGAGATAGGCAGCAGTGATTGCCAATGGCGACTTGACCCAGATTGTCAATCCAGACGTTTTCACCTATCCAGCAGTAGTCACCGACGGTAAGTTTCCATGGGTATTTGATGGTGATGCGAGGTTTAATGACCACCCCTCGACCGACCTTGGCGCCAAAGACCCGCAACCACAATCGCTTTAACGAACTGGGCCACGGAAACAGGGTTTGGAAGAACATACCTGAGACGATCATCCAAAGTACACGTGCGAACCAAGATCCTGAATGATAGTCGGAGTTGTCGAATTGGTCGAGTCGTGTCGAAAACATTCTACGTTTATTATGCGAACAGACATTCTTATCTACTGGGAATTTACATCTGCACTTTTATTATCATGAGGGAAGAACGGCGTTGGTGAAATCTTTCCGAGGAATATGCCGAGCTTTTTAAATCCTTCAGGATCTCTAACATCCAAGGTTATGAAGTTGGAGTTGCTCTTCTCTTCAAAATATTTTAGGATGAAATTAGCGTGGTTTTGGTAGTCCATCCATCCCTTTTCTGGGTTTGAAACTTTGTTCAAAGATGCCTTCCATCGTTTGAGCGAGCGCTTCCAAGACTCCTCGTCCCGCTCCAAATAAATCCATTTAGATTTTGGGAAAGCTTTGTCCAGAATTGGAATGACATCTTCTTTGAGCCAAGGTGCATCATCGAAGCTTTCGAACTTCGAGGTGAAAAGGATGATTTTGTCAAGCTTTCCTTTTTTGTAAAGTTTTCGAAAAACATAATGATTGAACGAAGAATGCTTAAAACCCAAGAGCTCCAACGCCTTGCCAACAGAAGTGGTTCCCGTTTTGAAATAGCCTATAACGAACACCTTTGGACCGTAGTCACTCTGCATAAATCTCCAAGCGTGAGCATCGATGAAACGCTTCAGTCTTTCCTTCAGACTAATCGCTGTCATTACTTCAAACGGCCGATGAGTGACTCCACTGTCACGCCATCGGCTTCAGCCTTGTAGTTCCGTACGATGCGGTGGCGCAGGATGGGGGTGGCGACAGCCTGAACGTCTTCGATGTCCGGGCTGTACTTGCCGTTCAGGGCGGCGTTGACCTTCGCAGCCACGATGAGGTATTGCGAAGCGCGCGGTCCGGCACCCCAACTGAGGTATTGGTTGACCTCCGCAGTGGCGCGGTCGCGTCCTGGTCGGGTTGAGGCGGCAAGGTTGACGGCGTAGTCGACCACGTTGTCGGCCACCGGCATCCGGCGGATGACCGCCTGGTAAGCGAGAATCTCGTCGCCACTGATGACGGCCTTCACGTCCGAGGAGGCGTCTGAAGTGGTTTGCTTCACCACGTTGACTTCTTCATCAAACGATGGGTAATCCACCCATGTGTTGAACATGAAGCGGTCGAGTTGCGCTTCAGGAAGGGGATAGGTACCCTCTTGTTC
>DCBH01000107.1:4018-9958 GCA_002313415.1 Flavobacteriales bacterium UBA1112 | reverse complement strand
CCGTAGCCTTGGGAGCTTGAAGAAGGCTCATCCACGGCATCTCCATTGTAGCTGTAACCGAGGCCTCGTTGCACGTCGCAGCCCACGTAGTCGTCCGTCGCTGTTCCTACGTCAGCATCCACCCAGACACCGAAGTAGGTGTTGGCCAAAGTTTGAGTTCCCTGATTGATCAACACATAGTTGTGAAAGGTCATGTTGTTGACCTCGTCGTTGGTCGAGAATGCGAACGCCTGAGCACGGATTTCCATGCCAATGGGTTCACCCTGAGATTCAGAGTGGACATTTCCTTTGTCGTTGAAAATCCAGTAAAAATTTCGGTCCCCGTACAGAGGTACGATGTCTTCTCGCTTGCGGTTTTTGCAATCGATTTCTTGCAAGAAATCATACCATGGGTAGTCCCCGTTGTCAGGCGAGTAAAAGCCATCGCCGTCATAGTCTTTGAACGGTGCGAGATAATAATCTTGATTGGCTTCAGTATTGCCGTGCGCAGGGTAGTCTCGGAAGTATGAGGGCATGGCATATCCATCGGGAAATTCTTCATCCACTGTCCCGCCAGCCACTGCATCGTAATACTGCCGGTGACGTTGCGCGTCAGACCGAGTGGACACGAAAAATTCGTCGTATTGATTGCATACGTCGGCATCGATTTCGGCCGATCCGTCGTTGGTCAAAGGGCCAGTCCAGTAGTCGTTGCCTCGCCCCCGGAAGGTTAACGCAGCGAGTTTCAGTTGTTGGTCTGGGCTGATTCCGCCCATCCACAATGCTCCAGCATAGAGGGAGCTGACTCCACCTCCCTTGGGGACCTCATACGACGCTTGGCTTGTGGCGCGATCTTGCCACAGCGATCCGCCTGTTTCAATCAAGGCGCGTACGTTGTTCCATTCGAGGTCGCGGAGTCCTGTGGCTGGAGCACATGCTGCAGCTCGGAGAGCGGGTTGAGCATGGCTGTCTGCCGTTTCACCAGGGTTTCCTGCACCGACATATTTGTAGCCCCAAGCCGTGGAGGCCATCAAACAAAAAGCAGAGAGTGAGAGAATGCGATTCATGTTCTTACGTGGCATGATCAGAAGTCAAACTTGACACCGAGACGAACCGTTCGAGGCAACCCCAAGTTGAAAGGATTGTCCACAAACATGCTGTAGTAGTTGCGGAAGGCGTTCGGGTCGTTCTGGCTGTTGATGAGTGGTTGGTATTGTGCAGCGGCGAGATATCCGTCATCGTCGGTCACACCGGTGAAGCGGTAAACGCCATTCACGTTGCGGGTATTCAAGAGGTTGGAAATCCACAAGTAGACATTGAGGTTGGTGGTTTTCGCCTTGCCGTCTTCACCGCCATAAGTGATGGTGAAGTTTTTGTCCAAGTTGGCGTCCAAACCAAATTGCCAAGGCAAGCGACTCCCGTTGATGGAGCCTTCCGTAGAGGGGCTGATTTCTCCGGTAACTGGCGTGGGGATTACACTGGCGGTGTAAGGCGTTCCTGAGCCGAGGTTGGCGATGAAGTTCAGGCCTGTGTTGGCAAACAATTGACGCTCTTTGCCACCGATGTTCACCACAGGTCCATTGTAGCTTTCACCTGAGCCGTAACGGTAGTCAACGTTGGCCACGATGCGGTGACGCTGGTCGTAGTTGAAGGGGATGATGGACCGGAGATTGGGCAGTCCTGCGTTGATGAGTGCAAGGGCCGTCTGGGTCGTTGAACCTGTTCCGTCAGCGAACTGCAGCGTGTAGTTGGCGTTCATACGTACATTGCCCGTGCGACGCAGGTCATAGCCTACAGTGAATCCTTTGACCGTACCGAAGTCTAGGTTTCCAAAGGCCCGGTATGGACGTGGGTAGGCACCCGTAAAGTTTCTCACCTGAATCATGTCTCGCATCTCTTTGTAATACGCAGAGATTTTAAGGCTAGACGTTTTGGTCAGAACTTGCTGAAAGCCCAGTTCGTAGTCTATTGTTTTCTCAGGACGCAAGTTGGGATTTGAAATCAAATTGTTGCGACTTTCCAAGAACAAATAGTCAATGGGGGAGAAGCGGTTGCTTGACGTCGGACGTTGTGTCAGAATGTCATAGTGTGCAAAGAAGACTGCCTCGTCGCTGATGTTGAACGAGAATGAGATACGAGGCATGATGTTCACCGCGGGGTCGTAGTCGCGAAAGGCTTCTGAGGTCAACTCATAGGGATCATCCCCTGTTGCATTGTCATTGGGCTTCAACCAAGGGGCTGGGTATGCCGTATTCACTGCCAAGATATCGGGGTCAGAAATTTCAGTTCCTTGGGCGTTGTACCATGTATCTCCGCTGCGATAACCCACAATGGCGCTTGGATCCTCCAAGGCGTCTGTATACACAGTGAAGTCGTCACCGATGTTGTCGGGGATGACGTTGTTGCCGCTGAGCTGGTTCACCAACTCTCCACGAATGTCTCCCGCAGTGTAGGACTGTCCAACGACGTAGGGATCTTTCAATACGGGTTGGTTGGCGTCGAAGCGATCGACACGTAAACCCACGTTGAAGATGATGTCGTCGAACGTGAACTTGTCCATGATGTAACCCGCGATGTAGATGGGTTCGTACGCTCCGATGGGTCTTGTGTTGTAGCCCGCGTCATTCGTCTCGGTAAAGAAATCCTCAATGGTAGGCCGGTTGTTGGTTTTGTTGCCATAAGGATCGTATCCACCGTAAGAAACGTAGTTGGACCCTTGATTCAAGAGGTCATCTGCACCAAACATGTCCAAGGAGAAAAACTCGGGGTCAATGGCATCAATGTTGATGAGCTCACGGTCGTCGGCATTCAAGGCGTCTCGCAAGTTGGCATCAAATTCGAATTGATTGTCTCCCAGCAATCGATCGTAGGTCACGTAGTAATCTGTACCCACGTTGGTGACTGTGCTGTCTGAAGTGTCAATTTCCTTGATGTGTGAATTGGCAGTGAGGCGAGCCAACGTCCACAATCCGACAGGACTGAGGTTGAAGAATGCATCGCGGCGCTGCTCGTATTCAAATCCAATTTGGAGTGCGTGGTCTCCAATGTCTCCCGAGCCAGCAGCGCTGACGCGGAACTGTTGGTCGTTGAAGATGTTGTAGCTGTTTCCTTGAGCACCAACGTAGCTCCAAAGGCCATAAGTGCTTGAAGGATTTTGACCATTCAACAGGGCGTTTCCGTTTTGCACTTCCAGCAAGCTCGAGTAGGGGCTGGGCTCAAACTGCCCCCCCCCTGGACCAAATGATGGCCCTCCAGAATTGTTGTCGAACAAGGAGAAAAATTGTTCGTTGATGGCTGCCAAATTTGGGTTGAATGATGATTCTTCAAAAGTCACGAGGGTGTCTTGCCACCCATTGTGGACGTAGCGCCCCGTTTCTTCATTGTAATTGTAGCTGTTCTGCTGGAATACATTAAACGTCCCAACATGGCCGTATTTGAAGAAATCGTCGCCGTGGCTGATGTCCTGCCTTTTGAAGTAACTCTGGCTGTAGTCAGCCATGATGGAATAAAAGACATTTTTCAATCCCCCGGTGCTGCCTTGGTCTTCTTGGTCAACAAATCTCTGGGAGAACTTCACATATCCCCGCCAATCGAGTCGCGAGGTCTGATTGTTGTTCTCCCAATTCATCAAAGAACGGCCGCGATCAAATTCGTTGTTGAGTTGAACAGCCCCAGTTGCTCCAAACGTCAATTGAGTGGTTTCATTGGTTGCCACATCTAGCTTGGCCACCAAATTGGCCGACTGGCGAGAGGCATTGAGACGTGTTGGTACCCGGATGAAATCATCAGCGGTCAAAAAGTCCGCATTGAACAAGGCACCATTGACATCTCCAGAGGAACTGATGTTTTGGCGCAAGGGGTTTGCAAGCAGTGAGTCGCGCGCAGAGTCCGTCATTCGATAAACTCCGTCTAGCGTTGGACGTGTGTCCGCTTCGTACGTGTAGTTCCCAGACAGGAAAAGGCCGAGGAGGGGTTCTGACTTTCTCCCTTGCTCGTCTTTGCGCCATGCTATTGGTCCAGATGCTGAGGCTTCAGCCAAATTGTAGCCAAACCGGTCCAAACCGTAGGCAGTCTCTCCCATCGGTATTCCAGAAGTGATGACTTCACCACCGCCGAACCACGTCCGACTCGAATTCCTGAGTGAGATGTTGATGACACCACCTGTAGCGTCTCCAATGTTTGCAGGAATACCACCCGTGACAACCTGGACTTCTTCAATTGCTGATTTGGGAAGGGCAGATGAGCCTCGAACTTTAATTCCGTCGATGTAGTACCAAGTGGAGGAGGTTCTCGCACCACGAATGCTTACGCCCCCGTCCGTTCCTGCTGTACTCGCTCCGGCCACAGTTTGTGCGATGCTCGTGGCTGAACGACCCGGAAGTTTGTCGATGTCTTCACGGCTGACTGTACCACCGGATGCACCTCCGTCTTTGTCAATCAGAGGGACGGAATATTCCACCACTTCCGCTTCTTCCATCATTACTCCTGCACCGAGCTCAGCGTTGACAAATTGAATTTTGTTCGCCGTGATTTTCACCCCAGTTACTTTTTTGGGCTGGTATCCCACAAAACTGATGAGAATCTCATAGGTGCCAGGTTGAACAGGTTTGATGGTGTATTTCCCATCGAAATCGGTGTTTGTTCCGGCGACTTGGTTTCCATTCAGAAACAAAACCACACTGGCGAATGGAAGGGCATCTTTCGTATCAAAGTCCGTCACGCGTCCTTTCAACGTTCCTTGGCCTACTTGCGCCACCATGTTGAAGCTGATCAAAAGCGCTCCTAAAATCGTTGCAAACCGCATCATGCGTCTAGAATTTTCAGGCAATACAGGTATAGAGGTCAAATATAGGCTAACCCAACCTAGAATGTGAAATAGTGTAAACATGTTACAGACCAAGGGGATAAGCGGCCTCACAGCCTTGTCAGTATGTTAAAAACTTGCCGGAGTTCAGTGTTTTTTCCAGCTTCGACGAAGGCTTAAGCGTCGCCACCACGACACCGTCCGGCCGTCGCGATGTCGACGAGCTTTCTGCTGGCTTCTGCGCATGCGCTTTCGAACGTTGCTTTTCTCGTGATTTTTGCTTCGGCGTGTCGTGCGGGCGTTGCTTCCTTCCGGAACAATCAAGTTCTTTTCTCTGCCTGTTTGCTGATTCTTGTAATGTCGCTCTTGCAGCGATTTGTAATTTTTTTCAAACGATTTCAGCATTTTTTCCTCTGCCTTGGCTGCTTCTTTTTGGCGTCTTTCCTCGGCCTTGCGTTCGCTTCTTGACATGCTGTCAATTTGCGCGCCCAGTGAATTCTGAAAAATCAAAACCAGCCACATGGCCAGCCCGAAAATGCGAAAGACGCGAGTCAAAGGGCCTTGACCGAAGGTGAGGTGAGGTTTGTGAATCAACGCGTGAGGGATTTGAATTGAATCCAAGCTTCATCAGCGCTTTTGCAGGGCATTCCGCACGCGCCTTCCACGCAAACATACCATTGTACGGGGTCTGTGGCGGCCGGGCGTTTGCCTTCCATCCACGTTGGGATGTTTGTCGACTCACTCGTCACGCAGCCAATCCACGTTCCAGGTCTGGCTTCGGTCCACCAGTTCTGCAATTCAGCTTTTGCCTCTTCTTGGCTGGGCGCCGCAATCACGACTTGGCCATAGACTCCGGACATGTCGCGCCATGCTCGAATCCAACGCGTCGCTCGATCCAGTTGGGAGGTGCCAAGCAGGTACTTCGCAGTCATCCTTTGAGCGAGGTCTCGCCACATTGAATTGTCAAAAGCCCACCCCAACTTCCACAAAGAAGAGGCAAGGGTGGCATTTGCCGATGGCATGACGCTGTCTTCATTGCTTTGTTTGGACGCAAAAAGGGATTCGCCCTCTCGACTCGTGAACCAAAAAACATCTGCCCCTTCATCAAAAAAACGATCAAGCGTTGTCGCCATCAATGCGCGTGCCTCTAGCAACCA
>DCBH01000107.1:0-3617 GCA_002313415.1 Flavobacteriales bacterium UBA1112 | reverse complement strand
ACCTCTGGGCCGCCCTCTGGATGCCAGCTGCGTCGAAGACAGTGAGACTCTCCAGGCATCATTGCTTTGTCAAGCAGGAACATGCCTCCACGTTTGGCCCTCGCCACCCAGTCGGCTCGATTCATCAGACGACCAGCCTTGGACAGCCCTGTCACAGCCAAGGCCGTCCAAGCCGTCAAAACCTTGTCGTCCAGCCCAGGCTTCGAGCGTCCGGATTCAGCACTGTCTCGCCAATCGGACATGTCTCGCATGGCTTGTGCGATTCGAACTTGCATGCCTTCATCGGCCCACAGTTTGTCGTCTTGATCCTCACTTCGCTGAAGAACATTTTGGCCTTGTTCCCAGAAGCTCCCTCCATCAATGTCAAAAACGTTCAACACGTCCCGACATAAATCCTCACTGGAAATCGCAGACTTGAAATCCACTTTACGCCATACATAAAACGTACCCTCAGCGCCGTCGCTGTCAGCATCAAGTGCCGATCGAAATCCCCCGCTGGAATCGTCGAGTTCGCGCACCAAAAAGCGCACGATTCCTTCAGCGGCTTGAGCCAGTGCTGGGTGGGGTGACCGACGCCACACCTCGGCAAAAGCACTCAACAACTGACCGTTGTCATAAAGCATTTTTTCAAAATGGGGAATGTGCCATCGCTCATCTACGCTGTAGCGAGCAAAACCTCCGCCTACGTGGTCGTGAATTCCACCGCGTGCCATGGCTCGCAACGTCAACGTTGCATGTTCTTTACATGCAACTTGCCTGTCGTGTGACCATGTTTCTTGTGTCCCATCCGTTTTCTCTGGCATGCACCCAGCGTCAGCAAGGCGAATCAAGCATTCGATTTGGCAGGGGAGAGGAAATTTGGGTGCGCCTCGGTCGCCACCGTATTTGGTATCCCAATTTGACTTCCATTTCATCAAACCCCTGACAAGGTGGTCATTCACCTTGAGCTTGATTTCGTGGTCTTCCAATTTGCTTACGTCGACCAAGCTCTCATCCATTGCACTCACGGCCTCTGCGAGTTGGGATGCATACGCTTCTACCTTCAGGGGCTCATCTCTATGCACCTTAAGAATTGCATTCAGTGCATTTAGCCATTGTGATTTGGGAAAATAGGTGCCACCCCAAATCGGCCTGCCATCGGGCAAGGCCACACAATTGAGGGGCCATCCCCCGCGACGAGTCATGAGTTGTAGGGCATCCATGTACACTTGATCAACATCAGGCCGTTCCTCTCGGTCCACTTTGATGCTCACAAAATGGGCGTTCATGAATGCCGCGGCCTCTTCATCTTCAAATGTTTCGTGCTCCATGACGTGACACCAATGACAGGCGCTGTAGCCAACACTGACGATGACCAGCTTCTTTTGGATTCGCGCTTTCTCCCAGGCGTCGTCCCCCCAAGGCAACCAATCAACTGGGTTGTGTTGGTGCTGCTTGAGGTAAGGAGAGGTTGATGTCGAGAGGGCATTTGTGTGCATCGCCTCAAACTTACGTTGCCTCTCACGGCCATGACGCTGGCATTCTTGCTATGCCGGCCCAAAATTAGAAATCTTAAAACTTGGCACGCCCGCGTCCCACCCTGCGGCTTCCAGGTTTTCTCGAACGTCGCTTTATCGGCCTTCGCTTGCGGTAGGAGTTTTTTTTGCGGAAGTTGCTCGAACCCATCACCACCCTGCTTACAGCCACTTGCAAGGTGCCGTAAGTATCATTCTTGTCTGGGTTGCCGCGGGGACTTGCATAGGCAGCGTCCCATCCAAAGTTGTTGAGATACACCTCTGGATTCTCTGCACCCGCTGTTTCAGCAACGACAACGGATGATGGTTGACTCAAGACGAGACCAATGTCGTCAAGCCCCTCAGGGTCTGCGTAGGTGAAGCTCACGTCGTCGAGGTAATCCGTCAAGGTCAAGTTCCACACAAATTCGATGCCCAACCGTACCTTGTTGTTCACCATAAATGAGGCCCCAAATCCAAGAGGAAATCCAAGAGCAGCACTCCCGTATGTCAATTGTTCTGTCCTATGGTCCCGCAGGTCGTACCAATGATCATAATTGAATTGAGAAGGGTTGGTGTCAATGTTGCCTTGGTTGTAATGGTATTCCGCTGCATCTCGATCGAGCTGAGCTTGTGGATTGTGTACAAATGCAGTTACGCCGAGCGTGGCGTATGCATTTACCCCTACCCTGTATTTGCTGGTGTATCGGGTAAGCATGGGTTGAGAAAAGAGGTTGATTTCTCCCCTCAAACTCAATTCGTTGACAGAATTTCTAAAGTGTGCGTTGCGAGTGCGCCTCGAGAGATTGGACGACAAATTGTCATAGTCTTCGAGGTATACGGTGCCCATTTGAGCTTTGATCGCAACTGCGCTTGAGAGACGATATCTCACAAAAATGTGGGTGGACAACTTTGTCTGGCCAAGATGCAAGTCGGCTGCGAAATCTCTGCGGGTGAGCTGATCTCCACCGATGTCTCCAAGGTAGTTGGCAGTACCCATGGTAAAGCCGTAGTCTAAGGCGTATTGAGAAAGCGCCTCATTTTGGGCAATGCTTGTGAGAAACATTGCGGCCAATATGAATGCCCGTGACAAATTGAATGCCATGCCGCCAAAGTACGAATTGCTGCTCATGCAGTGAGCGCTGTTGTTCGCGTACGAAGATATGCGTCTTTTGTTCACATGGCGTTCAGCGCTCTCAAGTGCGAATTAATTTTACTGCACATGAACCTTACGTCCACCGCCCCCTCCGCCGTCGCTGCCGTCGCTGCCCTTCAGGTTGACCCCGAAGTTGCTACCCTTGTTGACCGCGAATGCGTTCGTCAAATCGAAGGTGCTGAGCTCATCGCCTCTGAAAATTACACCAGTGAAGCTGTGATGGCTGCACAAGGAAGCATCTTAACCAACAAATACGCTGAAGGCCTTCCCCGCAAACGCTACTACGGCGGGTGTGAGTTTGTCGATCAGGTTGAGCAGTTGGCCATTGATCGGCTGTGTGAACTCTTTGGGGCAGAGTGGGCCAATGTTCAACCTCACTCCGGAGCTTCTGCCAACTCTGCGGTCATGCTCGCGTGCTTGAAGCCTGGCGACACCATTCTGGGTTTTGACTTGGCGCATGGAGGGCACTTGACCCACGGCTCCCCGGTCAATTACAGTGGCAAGCTCTACCGTCCCACCTTTTACGGGGTCGAGAAGGAGACAGGTCGGATTGACATGGATAAGGTTGAAGCGGCAGCCAAGAAGGAAAAGCCACAAATGATCATTTGTGGGGCATCGGCTTACGCTCGCGAATGGGACTACGCCCGATTCCGTGCCATCGCCGATGAAGTGGGCGCCATTCTTCTCGCCGACATCTCACACCCCTCAGGTCTCATCGCGGCAGGCTTGCTCGACAACCCCCTGCCGCATTGCCATGTGGTGACATCTACCACCCACAAGACCCTGCGCGGTCCACGCGGTGGCATCATCATGATTGGCAGGGACTTTCCCAACCCTTGGGGTTTGACCACCATGAAAGGAGCCGTCCGCAACTTCAGCTCACTGCTCGACAGTGGAGTATTCCCAGGCATGCAAGGTGGTCCTCTTGAGCATGTGATTGCTGGGAAGGCCGTGGCTTTCGGCGAAGC
>DCBH01000080.1:5931-6555 GCA_002313415.1 Flavobacteriales bacterium UBA1112 | reverse complement strand
CCGTTCAAAGCTGCCTGTCATTGTAGCCGTATGAATCTTCAAAAGAACAGACATGCCATCTTCCAAACTTTGCTCCCACTCGCGATGAACCTTACACCAAACACCTTGGTCCAACTGCATCAAGTCATCTTGGCCGACCGTCGACATCAAGGCCGTTTCCAGCCAAACCTTTTCTGAACAATCTCCTCGATGCATCCCTCCTATCCAAGAAGTGTCTTGTGCCGATCGGGTTTGGAGCACCTTGAGGCGTACAGGTGTATATGGCAAAATTTGGCCTGGAATACCGCGGATTCCAAATGCACTTAAGGAAGGAGACCACACATCAGCCTTCGCCTTGTGACCCAGATGCTTGGCCGCTTCGTGAAAAGCTTGAGGAACGGAACCTCGTTCCACTTCAAATTCGTCACGACCCTGCGCTAGTGGTTGGCCATCAAGGGAGAAAGCTTGCCAATCCCAAACAACACGTTGTCCCGCCGACGCATTCCACCCCTCGAGGCCGCCGGATCTGTGATTGGTATCAACGACGAGTCGCACATTTCCTGCAAGCGTGTCTAACTGGAGATCAATGCCAAGCAAAACCTCGTCGATGGCTGCACATTCTTTTTTGAATTGGGCTTCATTGAA
>DCBH01000080.1:2139-5534 GCA_002313415.1 Flavobacteriales bacterium UBA1112 | reverse complement strand
GGTTTGGGGCTGAGGCTCGACGCACCCCAAAACCAATGCGAAAGAAAAAGTCATCAAAGAAAGGTGCGATCTGTGCCGCATTCAATCGTCGTATTGAAGGTCATCTGACCAAGTAGGAATGAGCGCCACCATGCGGTCGAGAACAGACTGTAGAGACTCCCCTTCACATGCACCTCCCGCAGCATTGTGATGTCCGCCCCCGTTGAAATGCTCAGCAGCAACGTCCCTCACGCTGAAAGAGCCCCTCGACCTCAAACTGATTTTTACTCGACCGTCGTCCTCCTTCATGAAGGCGGCGAAATTGATTCCCTCGATGGAAAGCGCTCGATTGACGAGACCTTCAGTATCTCCTTTTTGAGCATTGTAGTGCAGCAGTTCGTCTTGGCTCAAACTGATGACGGCACAACGATGCTCTGGAAATACTTCGAGCTTCTGGCTTAATGCGTAGGCTGTCAGCTGAACTTGCTCCAGTCGGTACGCATCGTAAATCAAACTGTGAATTCGGCTGTGATTCATTCCCGTCGCCAACAGTGCTGAGGCCATGTCGTGGCTTGATGGTTGTACCGATGAAAATCTGAAACTTCCCGTATCCGTGATCAATCCACAGTAAAGGCAGGACGCCAAATCTGAGTCCAATGCGCCTTGCATTTCCCATGCCTGAAGCAGGCGATAAATCAATTCACACGTGCTACCTGTACTTGAATCAGAAAGCATGATGTCCGCAAAATCCTCTGGTTCTTGGTGATGATCAATCATGACCACGCTGCTTTTGGCATTCGCGCATGCCTGATTCACAGCATCCATCAATCCACCAGCCCTCGACGGGGCATTGTAATCAAGACAAAACAAAACCTCTGCACTTGAGACCAATGCGCTCGCTGCTTCAGGCTCCGCATCGTGGAATCGAACCTCTTCATGACCCGGCATCCAGTGCAAGAATTTCGCGTATGCATCGGGCATTACAACTGCACAAGGCACGCCCATGGCGGAAAGGATGTGCTTCAGCGCCAAAGAAGATCCTATGGCATCCCCATCCGGGGAGCGGTGTGACGTCACAACCACAGATTTCGCCGACAACACCTGGGCCTTTAACGCTGCAACCTCCTCACCAGCAAACACATCTTCCATGCCGGAAAGATACATTTGCACCATGTCCGCCAATCCGATTCGCGCTAGGAAAGCATCCACAACCTCCCACGGCAGTGGTGATAAACCTGTATCTACCCGAAGTGCAATTCAATTTTGCGGCGTTTTATTCTCAGTGGCCATCGCTCTATGTGGATTTGAGATGTCCCACGACTTCCACTTTTCGAGGACAGATATGCGATGGAACACGGATACACGAACAATCCAAACCACACTGCGCATATTCACTGACGACTTGGAGCTGGCCCTACGCAATCACCGTAATCTGCCATCTGAATTCAAGATTTGGCTTGGAGACGACGAGGAGTGGACATCGGCAGATGATGCCATATTCGACTGGGTCGAAGCCAACCTGACCATCCAACTCGATGATTCTACCCTCGCATGGAATTGGGTGGGTAAGGAAATTGACTTGGACGTCAGCTACATCTACCTCGAGTCAATGCCCATCGACGCACGCGGAGCTATATGGACCGTGATGAATCGCCTCTTTTTCAATGAATATGAAGATCAAGTCAATGAGGTCTATCTCGAACGTATGAACAGCGATGGTAGCATGTCGGAACGCCGTGAAATGTTGAATTGGGAACTGCCATCCTTCGTTTGGGATGGAACAACACCTGAGCCCGAGAACGCCAATGACTGATTTAAAAACCAAAGCGCAACGGGTGAGCTGGATGATGGACGAATTGCAATCACTCTATCCAGAGACTCCAGTTCCCCTTGACCACATCGATCCCTACACATTGCTTGTGGCAGTTTTGCTCTCCGCACAATGCACCGATGCGCGAGTCAATACCGTCACTCCAGCACTGTTTGATCTTGCGGACAATCCTCGAGACATGATGCGCCAGTCTGTTGAAGACATTCGAAAAATCATCCGCCCCTGCGGACTTTCACCACGTAAAAGTGCAGCCATTTCCGAACTCAGCCACATCCTCGTCAATGAGCACGGAGGTACCGTGCCCCAAAACTTCGAAGATCTTGAAGCCCTGCCCGGCGTGGGACACAAAACTGCTGCAGTGGTGATGAGTCAAGCATTTGGATTTCCTGCGTTTCCAGTGGACACACACATTCACCGCCTGATGTACCGTTGGAATTTGAGCAATGGCAAGTCTGTGGAACAAACCGAGCGCGACGCGAAGCGCCTTTTCCCTGAAGAGCGCTGGAACAAGCTGCACCTCCAAATCATTTTCTACGGCAGAGAATACAGCCCAGCACGCGGGTGGTCACTGAGTAAGGACTACATCTCCGCCCGAATCGGCCGCAAAAGCATATGGAAAACGGCCTCAGATTTCGCAGATTTTTTCGAGACATCCGTGACTCCAAAAACTGCTGGGATGTGATGGAAAGTATCCGTTTTTAAGTTGGTTCGCCTGAGGGCCCGAATTTTGAAATCACCTCCATGGACACGCCTGTGTTGGAAAAGCCGCCATCGTGAAACAGGGTTTGCATCGTGACATACCGCGTCAAATCACTGAACAGGGTGATGCAGTACTCCGCACAAGATTGGGCGTCTGCATTGCCCAAAGGGGACATGGCTTCACTGTAGCTGATAAACTCGTCAAATCCTTTTACACCGCTTCCAGCAGTCGTCACCGTGGGTGACTGACTCACGGTATTGACTCTGATTTTCTTGGCGACACCATAGTGATACCCAAAGCTGCGTGTGATGCTTTCCAACAGCGATTTTGCGTCTGCCATGTCGCCGTAATCTGGAAATATTCGCTGAGCAGCGATGTAAGACAAGGACACAACACTTCCCCATTCATTCAATGCATCAAGTTTTTTGGCTGTGGCCAAGGTTTTATGCAAGGAAATCGCACTCACATCCAGAGTCGTTTGTAGAAACTTGTAGTTGAGGTCCGTGTAGTGCTTGCCCTTTCGAACGTTGGGGCTCATCCCAATGCTGTGAAGCACAAAGTCCAGTTTACCTCCGAAATGCGCCATGGCGCCTTCAAACAGATTGTGAAGGTCTTCCTCACTTGTCGCATCCGCCGAAATGACCGGTGCGTCTCCGCAGAGTTTCGCCAGATTGTTGATTTCACCCATTCGCATGGCCACTGGCGCATTGGTCAGCACAATTTCAGCACCTTGGGCATGCGCCTCCAACGCCACTTTCCACGCTATGGACATGTCATTGAGGGCTCCAAATACAATGCCTTTTTTTCCTTTGAGAAGATCGTGCGCCATGGCTCAAATGTCTTTTTGATTTGAATGACCAAACTACCATCTCCCTTCGACATCCA
>DCBH01000080.1:0-1724 GCA_002313415.1 Flavobacteriales bacterium UBA1112 | reverse complement strand
AAACGACGCATGTCAAAAGAAACTTCAAGCACAAGCGTTCTAGGGGTTGTCATGCGATGCAATGTTTATCTCGAGGATAAACACCGGGCCTCAGCTGTTCGTTAGACCTCATCACCTTCTGTGGGCATCTGGGAAAATCTTTCCCGGATTTAGGATTCCCTTGGGGTCTAAAACGGCCTTGATTCCTCGCATGATGGCAAGTTGTTTCGGACTGCAGGCGAGGTCCATGTAGTTTTTTTGAACGTAGCCAATGCCATGCTCCCCACTTAGAGTTCCACCAAGCGCAACCACTTCGGAAAAAAGCTCGCGGATGGCAACGTTAAGCGTGTCATTCCACGTCGCCTCATCCAAATCATCGCGCAATATGTTGATGTGCAAATTGCCATCGCCCGCATGGCCATAGCAGATGGAGCGAAATCCATGCTTGACGCCGAGGGATTTGACCTTTCGCAGGAGCGCCGGCAGCTCCCCTCGAGGAACGACTGTATCCTCCTCTTTGTAAGTGCTCGCCGCTTTCACAGCTTCGCCTACCCTTCGACGCAGAAACCAAAGTGCTTCTTTCTCTGCTGCCGACTCTGCAAACAGCACCTCCCCTGCATCATGAGCTTCAAGCACGGGTAGAATGCGCTCACATTGCGGCATCAAATCTCCTTGTCCAAATCCGTCCACCTCAATCAAAAGGTGGGCCTCCACATTGGCGCCCATGTCGATTTCGCGATTGCCTGTGAATTGTTGAGCGAGGAGCACCGCATCCCGTTCCATGAATTCAAGCGCACTTGGCACGGCCCCAACCTGGAATATTTCAGCCACGGCAGCGCAGGCCGACTCAGCCGACGAAAATGGCACCAACATCAGTGCTTGATGTCTAGGCATAGGCAAGAGTTTCAATGTGGCGCGGGTGACAATTCCCAACGTCCCCTCGCTGCCGACCATGAGCTGTGTCAAATTGTAGCCTGTAGAATTTTTAAGTGTATTGGCTCCCGTCTCAATGACAGAACCATCTGCAAGGACGACCTGAAGATTCAAAACCCAATCTTTGGTGACACCGTATTTCACAGCTCGTGGGCCCCCGCTGTTCTCGGCCAGATTTCCTCCAATGGTGCACGTTCCACGAGATGCAGGATCCACAGCGTACATCAAACCTTGGGCTGCAGCAGCATTTGACAATTCCTCAGTGATGACGCCGGGCTCAACAATGGCTTGATGATTGAGCGTGTCGATGGCATGAATTCGATTCATCCTGTTGAGGGACAACGCAATGCCGCCACAAATTGGCAATGCTCCTCCGCTCAATCCCGTTCTGGCACCTGCAGCGGTTACAGGGACTTCATGGTTGTTTGCCCATATCAAGATTGCTGCAACTTCCTCGGTCGATGCAGGCTCCAGCACCACGTCGGGTAAAAAGACCAAATCTTCCGTTTCGTCTGCCCCATGTTGAGCCCTTATCTCTTCACCCCAATGCACTCTACCCTCACTCAACATTTGAGAAAAATCTAGAATGGCCGCTTGATGGACTTCTTCAGTCAAGGTTGGTTTTGAATCACGTTCCATGCACGATGCGCTATCTTGGGCATTTGTCAAAAGTAACCTGACACAAGAACACCCTCTTTCAAGTGAGAATGGAACTTATCAAATGCGGTGGCACATTGGCAATCATTGCCACCTTGCTTTTCAGCCCCAACCTTAGTCGAAGCCAAGAAGCAAACTTCAACAACGAAGCCATT
>DCBH01000108.1 GCA_002313415.1 Flavobacteriales bacterium UBA1112 | reverse complement strand
GTGAGCGGACTTGAATCTTCCTTGTATTCAACGCCCACATCACCACTTTCATAGATGTCCATGACCTCCTTGCCCGCCTCCAGGCCTGCGGTGAGCATCACTCTTGCCCAATCATTCATAACGGCAAAGGTCTGTCAAGCCATCTCAACATCACAAATGTGATGCCCTCTTCGCGAATGCGCCACCCTCACACCATCCTTTAGAGGTTAGGATTTCAGACATCTGAAGCTTCACGCATTGATGCAATGATTTTGGACGTTTATCTTCACAATCATCGAAACCGATTGAGACAGGGAAGCCTTTGTGATTTTGCGGGTATCGTTTTGCATCTCTGGCAATGGCTTTCTTTTTTCATCTCCGAAATCTTGCGGAACATGCCATCACACACGCCTTCGCATGCCCAAGGGCAGAAAGCATCAACTGTTCACCACGGGGACGTTGAAACGGGGCGGATTTTGAAATCATCACTTCATTCAACATCGTCATGAAATCAATTGCATTTTTTCTCACTTCAGTGCTTGTCCTGTCGGCGTGTCAAACAATTTCAAATGACGCACCGCCTCCAACTTTGTGGTCCATCGCGATTCACGGAGGTGCAGGTCACTTTGGACAAGAGGATTTGAATTTGGACCAACAAGCCGCTTACAGGTCCTCGTTGCGCAAGGCCCTTTCTTGGGGTGAAAACGAGCTCAACCAGGGGGCACGTGCCGTTGATGTGGTGGAAGGGGTGGTAAGATTGATGGAAGACGACTCGTTGTTCAATGCCGGCAGGGGTGCGGTATTCACTTCCGAGGGAACTCACGAACTAGATGCTTCCATTGCTGACGGATTGTCTCGCAATTGTGGTGCAGTGACTGGGCTGCAAGGATATCGGCATCCCATATCCGTGGCGCGTGCAGTGATGGACAGCAGTGAGCACGTCTTTTTCAGCGGTCAAGGGGCAGGCAAATTTGCGGCGCATCAGGGAGCTGAGTCGGCACCTCCCTCTTGGTTCGACACTGACAAGGCTTACCAACGATATCTGCGCGCTGCGAAGCGCGCAGGAGACGAACCAGCGCCGATTGAAGAGAAACGAGGAACAGTGGGTTGTGTCGCCATGGACATGCAAGGAACACTCGCTGCAGCCACATCCACTGGAGGCATGACCTACAAAAGACATGGTCGCATCGGAGACAGTCCCATTGTGGGTGCCGGAACCTGGGCAGACAACCGCACCTGCGCCATATCGGCGACGGGATGGGGAGAATACTTTATTCGCACAGGCGTCGCTCAAGATGTCCATGGACGAATGCTGCATGGAAATCAGTCGTTGCAAGAAGCCTGCGAGGCCGCCATTTTTGATGAAATGGGAGCGTTGGGCGGCGACGGAGGGGTGGTGGCTGTAAATGCCTGCGGGGACGTCGCACTCGTATTCAACAGTTCGGGGATGTTCCGCGCCTACGCCAAGAAACAAGGACAAACTGTCAAAAGCGAAGTGGCGATGTTTGGTCCATACGCGCGCTGAATTTTCAACGGCGACGGAGAGAGACTGCCCACAGCATCCAGCCCGCAATCATCAAAACTCCGCCGAGGGGCGTAAGGGGACCCAAGACTGCCCGAAGCATAGCCCCTGCATCGAGGGTAAGCAATGTGACGAGTCCCATGATGCTGCCAGAAAAAAGCACCGTGCCAAACATGACTGCAACCAAGGCCGACCTCGATGCACGGGTTTGCGAAATGTTGGAGGCACCGATCAATGCTGCGCCCATGACGAGTAGATATAAACTTGCAGTGCCCCAAGAATCCAAACGTTCTGGGGTCATGACCGCCTCCAACGCATGGGCGCCGAGCGCGCCAAAAGAGGCACCCAGAGCAATGAATACCGCCCCCACCATTTGGCCCCGTGAGAAAGAAGATTGTGGCAAATCAGTCACGACGCAGAATCTCTTCGATGTTCGTGCGGATGGTTTGACACAGCGCATCCAAAGGCAGGTCGTTCTCGTCAACACCAAAGGGATCTTCAATTTCTTCTGCAATCAATTCTACGCTGACAAGGATGTAAAAAACCAGCATGACAACAGGTACCGACCACCAACCAAAAGTGGCCACAAAACCCAAAGGCAATGTCACCACATAGAGGAAAATGAATTTCTTCATAAACATGCTGTAACTGTAAGGAATCGGTGTTTTCAAAATGCGTTCGCACGCACCGAGAATGTCGACCATGCGCTCGAGATTTTGAGAGACCAACCAATGTTGCTGGGGTGTCCACGCACCTGAAGAAAGCAACTTCATGGCCTGCCGCTCCATCGCTTGAGCCCACGCGTTCGGCGCGTGGACAGCGGCAGCAAAGGACGCTCCATCAGGGAGGGCACATTCTCCCGAATGTTTTGGTCGCAAGTGGTCTCGAAGTGCATCTGCGAACCCTGCAATGTGATTTTGAAAGAATTCCGTTGTAGCGTCATCCGAACCAAATTCTCTTACCCGAGTGGCCATGGTACGCGAAACATTGACCAACCCGCCCCATTGCTTGCGTCCTTCCCACCAGCGGTCATATGCTGTATTCGTTCTGAACACCAAAAAAAGCGAGAGCACAAATCCAAGCAAGGAATGAACCACATTGCTTAACTCTACCGGTTGCTCGAGATAATGCAATTCAACATAGCACACCGCAGAGGTCAAAAAACCGATGGCAATCAACAAGGGAAACAGCTTCCGAAAAACCTGTCTGCTGTACGCGGCAAAAATCAGGCTAAACCAACTTTTGGGATTGTATCGAATCATGGCGAGAATTTACTGTCACGTGCAGCAAACTTACACGTCGCCTGAGAGGGACTCAAATTTGGTCTGATTTCGAAAACTCCACGTTGTCGTCAATTGGTTCTTTCCAAACGAGTATTCTCTTCGTCTCAGCCTTACTTAGTTGTCCTTGACAAACAAGTCATGGACGATGTTTCCCTCCCCAAAAACCTCCATACTCTCACAGGCATCTACCATCCGTTGACGGGCCTCCATCAATTCCTCATGCCCTTCGATGGCGGCATTTTCAAGAGATTCGCGGCTCGGCCATTGCGCGTAAGCCCAATATGTTCCTCCAACCCAAGTATGAAGTCGAGAACCTAGACTTCCGCACTTGTCTTGAATTTCATGGGTGACATCTGCCCACGCTGTTTCAAAGGCGGACTCAAGGCCTTTTTTGACTTGAAAGACATAAAGGATGGCATGGGGCTTGTCAGTCATGGCGGGCGAATTTGGCAAATCCAAAACTACGTTAGGACCATTTGAGGCAGCGCTTGAATTCCAATGAACAACGTAAATTCGACAGGCATGCGTGAAGTCAATTGGCATACAAAAGTGATGGGAATGGCTTTGCTTGTCGCCAGCTGCAAGCCCACCCCTCCACCTTTTGCCTTGGCGGATGTCCGAGATTTACCCGACCACTTTCCTGCGTACGTCGAACCCGAAGAAAATCCGCTGAACAAAGCCAAGTGGGAGCTTGGTCGACATCTCTTCTTTGATGAGCGACTTGGTGCCGATGGCAAGCTCAGTTGCGCCAGCTGCCACAATCCCGCGGTTGGTATGGCCGATTCACTTGCGACCACCCCAGGTGCTTTTGATGTCGATGGATTCCGAAATGCTCCTGCCCTGGTCAACCTCGCTTGGCAGCCGCGATATCACCGGGAAGGTGGCGTTCCTACCTTGGAATCACAAGTTCTGGCGCCTGTTCAAGAGTCGAACGAATTCAACCGAAATCTCATCGAGCTCGTGGACCAATTGAGTCTGGATAACCAATATCAGGCGTGGTCCAACGAGGGTTTTCAGCGACCTTTTGATGCCTACGTCATGACGCGTTCGTTGGCAGCCTTTCAACGAACCCTCATCAGTGGGGGGTCGCCTTATGATCGCTGGCTCCAAGGCGAAGTATCTGCCTTGAGCCAAGCAGCCACGCGCGGGCGTGTCCTGTTCGACGCGCTTGAATGCGCATCTTGCCATGCCGGCGTATTTCTATCTGATTTCGCCACACACAACACCGGATTGCACGAGTCATATCTCGATCCGGGGGCATATCGATTGACCTTTGACTCCGCGGATGTGGGGGCATTCAAGACGCCATCACTGAGAAATGTCGAGTTGACAGCACCCTACATGTTTGACGGCTCCTTGCCCACGCTTGAGTCAGTCATTGAACACTACGTGTCCGGCGGAAGTGGGCATTTCAATCAGGATGTGCGTGTACGTCCGCGGGATATATCCTCCCAAGACCGCCGTGACCTCGTCGCGTTTTTAAAGTCCTTCACAGACGACGAATTTGTGATTTGGTCAGAAGGTTTGCGCCCTTGATCAATCGCTCTCTATCAATACCCTCGAAGTCCATCGCTGGCCGTTGATGGCGCGCACCTCCATGACATACATTCCAGTCTGCAGTGACCCCAGTCGAATGTGAAGTAAGCCATTCGCAAAAAGAGAATGAGGTTCCGCCCCCAGCACCATTCTACCCGACATGTCATAGAAACGCGCATTTACCTGACCCGCTGTGGTTGGTAAAAACATCGTCAAACCGTCTCGGGCCGGTTGTGGGAAGACTTTTCCCACTTCTACAGGTGATTCCAAAAGCTGCGTCAAAAACAAATCATTCAAGTCAATCACAGGCAACAGGTGCTCATAATCGTAATTGGGATTGATCAACTCCAAAATGCGATCGTCCTCCTCCGCGGCGAGGTAATCCCATCCGTTGATTTCCTGATTGGAAGTGGCCACGAATATTCGGCCATTGGGCGCGACAAGGACATCGCGCAATCGACCGTATTCACCATAAAGTACGGTGTCCTCATGAGTCACATGCGTACCAGTTTCATCCAAATGGAGAATTCGGAGATGTTGCTTTTTCAAAAACGTCAAAAGCAAAGAATTCTGCCATTCAGGAATGGAGGAGTGATTAAAATAATCCAAGCCACATGGCGCCTGCGTAGGGCTCCAAGAAGCAAGTGGTTCAGACGCTTGCAGGGAGTCGCATAAAACTTGCTCAGCTGGAGTATTGCACGGCCCCTCAATCAAAGGCCATCCATAATTCGCCCCTTTTTGAATCAAATTCACCTCGTCGTCTGTGGCAGGGCCGTGCTCAGATGCATAAAGATGACCGCTGTCACCAAAGATGAGGCCCTGCGGATTGCGGTGACCCCAGCTGTAAATCAGATTGCCAAATGGATTATCAGAAACCGGATTGGCATCCCAGTCCATGCGTAAGATTTTACCTGATAGCGATTCCAGACTTTGGGAACTTATCTTGTTGTAAGCATCCCCCATCGCCATGTAAAGGTGACCATCAGGACCCTCCAACATCCGACTTCCATTGTGTGATGAGTTGCCTCGGAAATCGGGAATCAGAACCTCTTCATCCATCACACGGTGTTCGGAAATGGAGTAACGCAAGCGGGACAATCGGCTTCGATACTCCTCGTAAGCATAGTGAACATAGATGTAAGGAGTCCGCGGAAAATCGGGGTGAAGTGCCATGGCGTGCGCACCGCTGTTGTCCCAGGATTGATACACCCCATCGAGAGCATGAATTTCCTCGATGGCTTTGGTGTCGGGATTTGTTCGCGTAATTCGCCCCGTCTTTTCCATGCACCACAAGTGATTGTCTGGACCCCAAACCAGATCCCAAGGCACGGTCAAATCTTTGGCAAAAACATCAACTTCCAAGGTTGTTTGGAACCAGCCCATGGCCGGAACGAGAACAGCAAGGCATGTGACCCAAACCCTCGATACGTATACCGTGATTGAACGCTTCACGATTGCAAACATACTTTGCTTGAGGCCCGCATGATTGTCATCTCCATGCAAGTCAGGCAAAATCATGAGTCCTGCAGCGGGGACATATCAGTGTCTGTCGCCATGTCATTGACAAGGTCACCAAGACAACAAGAGAAAGAATTTGAATCAGTCTTTCACCGCGCTCATCAGCTCTTTGAGGCCGCCCACACTGCTCATCAAACCACTTGCTTCGAAGGGCATGAATACGGTCTTGGAACCGGCTCCACCTTCACGAAGAACTTGGTCCATCATTTCAATGTATTTGACTGCAATGAGGTATTGTGTGGGGTCGGCTGAGGACGTTTCCACTGCTGCGGCAATTTTGCGAATCGCTTCAGCCTCAGCTTCCGCGACAGCCAACCGAGCCTGAGCTTCACCTTCGGCTTTCAAAATGCGCGCTTGTTTTTGGCCCTCGGCTTCATTGATGTCCGCACCTTTTCGGCCTTCGGCCTCCAAAATTGCTGCTGTTTTGGTGCCCTCTGCATCAATGATTTGAGCTCGCCGAGTGCGTTCCGCACGCATCTGCTTTTCCATCGCCTCCTTGATGTCTGTTGGCGGATTGATGTCCTGCAATTCCACGCGATTCACCTTGACGCCCCACTTGTTTGTTGCTTCGTCCAAAATCGTACGAAGCTTCATGTTGATGGTGTCCCGTGAGGTCAAGCACTCATCAAGCTCAAGTTCACCAATGACATTCCTCAGCGTCGTCTGAGTCAGCTTTTCAATCGCATTGGGCAGGTTGTTGATTTCATAAACCGCTTTGACAGGATCTGTGATTTGAAAATAAATCAAGGCATTGATTTCCGTCACCACATTGTCCTTGGTGATGACACCTTGTTTGGGGAAGTCAAATACCGTTTCACGCAAATCCACGCGATCGCGCATCTTGTATTGAGTCACTCTGGTTCCGTCCGGCAATTCTCCCGCCAGACGCCACACAATTTCTCGAGGGCGATCCACAATTGGAATGATGATGTTGATTCCGGCGTTGAGGGTCGTTCGATACTTTCCTAGGCGCTCAATGACCATGCTTTCGCTCTGACGAACGATGCGGACGCCTTTGACCACAATGACAACGGCCAACAGCAGAAAAATTAGGGCGAGAATGGATGTAGGACTCACGATTTTGGGGGTTGTGTATGAACAATTAAGGTGTTGCTTTCAACGCGCTCAACCCATACCGACGAGCTTTCGCTCGCGAGATCAGCTTGAGCATTTGGGGTGAGTTGGGCGCGCCAGTCGTCACCATCAACTTTGCATCGACCTAAACCAGTTGATGCATCAAATCCAGTCGTTACAGTGCATTCGCGCCCGACCAAAGCGTCCACGCCTGTACGTGCACCGTCCGATTGAAACATCCTCAATGCCGTGGGACGCAAGAAGAAGAAGGACACCAAGCTCAACACTGCCACGCTCACCAATTGAATGCTTAAACTCCAACCAAGTGCCGCCCCCATTGCTCCTGCCAAAGCCCCTACACCTAAACATGCGAGCACAAAACCAGGGACAAACACCTCCAAGATGATGAGACCCATTGCTGCCGCAAGCCACAATTGCCAAACTTCCCACTGCATGACTTCGAAAGTAGCGCAAAAAACACGGTACAACGATGATTACTTTGGCTTGTGCCTTCAATCTTACCCTCAGCTATTCACAAAAGCTGAAGCCACCAAGGTAAAACCGTCATGGCCCACAACCACGCCAGGGCGGCCGCTACGAAGTTGAGAACAAGCCCCACCTTGACCATGGTCGACATGTGAAGTTGGCCGCTGCCAAAAACAATGGCATTTGGAGGTGTGGCCATGGGCAACATGAATGCACAGCTGCTGGCCATGGTGACAGGCACAACGAGGAGCAATGGGTGAATGCCCCACGCCACTGCAACCTGCGCCACGACCGGAACCAGAACCACCGTCAGGGCAAGGTTGCTCATGACCTCGGTCAAAAACAAAGAGACCAAGACAAATCCCCCAATCAACCAAGCAGAAGACATGTTGGGCATCGAGGACAATGTTTCCGCAACTGCGCTCAACACGCCAGCCTCGCTCAATTGTCCTGCCAAAGTCAATCCTCCACCGAACAGCAACAAGATGTCCCATGGCATCCTGCGCGTTTCCTCCCATGTCAGCAAGGGACGTGTCGAATTTGAGAGGCCAGCTGGAATGAGAAACAGAAGCACACCAGCAGCCATGGCGATTGTGGTGTCATTCATTGGGATTCCCGTCCACTCAACCAATCCACGGCGCGTCATCCAAAGACAAGCCGTTGCACCAAAAACGTAGGATACGCGTCTTTCTGCCGTCGTCCATGCGCCTAGCTCATCTTTTTCTTGTCTCAAGGCCTTGATTCCAAGGTGCACGGTAGAGGATTCAACACGACACAGCACGCGCGTCAAAAGAAAGTAAACCAGTACAAGCAGCAATATGGAAAATGGCAAAGCCATCAATGTCCATTCCAAAAAAGGCACGGACATTCCGACTTGCTCTTCCACAAGACCCGCCATGGCAACGTTGGGTGGCGTTCCCACCAAAGTTGCAATCCCTCCAATGTTGGCTGCATATGCGGTCCCGAGCAACAAAGCCACGGGGAATCTAGGATGCCTCACAACATCCATTTTTGATGCGACAGACAGAGCAATCGGCAACATCATAAGCGTGGTTGCGGTGTTTGAAATCCACATGCTCAATGCCGCAGTAGCAATCATAAAACCGAACAAAAGTCGCCGTGGCCGACCTCCCGCAGCCACGAGAATGCTCAGTGCAAAACGCCGATGGAGATTCCAGTGCTCCAAGGCGATGGCAATCAAAAAGCCCCCCATGAAGAGGAACACATATTTAGACCCGTAAGGAGCCGCAGCACTTGCGACATCCGTGACACCCAACAAAGGAAAAAGCACGAGAGGCAGCACAGATGTGACGCCAAGTGGTACCGCTTCGGTCACCCACCAAACCAGCATCCATGAAGCTGCACTCAATACAGCTACCATCTCGTCGGGGACTCCAATTGAAGAGGTCACAAGCCACATCAATCCTGCCAGTCCAGGTCCTGTAATTTGGCGAAAGACACGGGCATACATGGATGCAAGGATAGCAAGTCCTTGGCTTGTAACTTTCAACCATGGAATTGGATTTGTATCGCGTGGATGCATTCACCAACCGCGTCTTTGGTGGCAATCCCGCTTGTGTGATGCCGCTTGACGAGTGGCTAGACGACGACCTTCTACTCAAATTGGCTCAAGAAAATGCAGTTGCCGAGACGGCATTTTTGGTTTGCTCGCAGCCAGGGCGATATCATCTCCGTTGGTTTACACCAGACGTCGAAATGGACTTGTGTGGTCACGCGACACTGGCATCTGCTCACGTGGTCTTCAGTTACCTCGAACCCAAGGCCGCTGAAGTCTGTTTTGAGTCGGTGAGCGGCGAGTTAGTCGTGACAAGAAAAGCATCATCAGAATATGAAATGGCCCTGCCCAACCGTGCACCGGAGCCTGCGATACTACCTGCAGAAATTTCGGAATCATTGAGTTTGCCCCCAGTGGAAGTGTACAAAGCGCGAGACTACCTTTTGGTGTACAAAAGCCAACGTAGCGTGGAAGAATTCAGCGTGAATCGGCATCTTTTTGACCGCGTCAACCTTGGTACCGGCGGAGTCATTGTGACTTCCCCGGGCAGAAAGGTGGATTTTGTCTCTCGATTTTTCACACCTCAAGCCACCATCTTGGAAGATCCTGTCACGGGTTCTGCTCATTGTACCTCGGCACCATTTTGGTCGAGTCGCTTGGCCAAGACCGTCCTCCACGCAGAGCAAATTTCAGCCAGAGGTGGTTTTTTGAAATGTCAAGTTTTGCCTGACCACATCTTGATTTCTGGGCAAGCTGTGACGTATGCCAAGTCGAGGGTGTTCCTTCCCTAAGTCAGATTCTCCTGTGTATTTTAGTATCAATGAGTAATGCTTTGGAGTGGTTGAGAGCCATCGGCGTGGCAGGGTTCATGTTCTTCCTCCTCAAGGGCATCGGCTGGCTTGTGTTGTTTTGGCTTATCTCGCGGGGAGTCATCCGAAAGCGTTCTGTAGCAAAGGCCAAACTGCGTTGGCGGAAGTTTTGGCAGCGCAACAAGTGATGGCCCGTTGTCACATGTTTCAGTGGCCCGAACGACGCCATGTCCATTCTAAAAAGACACGGCGACCTTCAAGCGGTCCGTACACGCGTGAAGCATCAAACTCTTCCCCAAATGGATCATCCGTACCCAACAATGGGCTGGGCTGTGTGGCGTTCGTAACATTTTGAATCCCTAGCGTCAGAGTATGGCGACCACCGCCATCGTGAACAAAAGACCGGTTCACGGATGCATTCACAAGTGCATACGGTGCACTGATGTCATTGAAAGATTCATTGTAGTAGGGTATGGTCATTCGGCCCACACTCTGTGCGGTGAAATTCCAACCCCAAGAAGGCCTCATCTGGCCCACTCTGAGGTTGGTGGTCCAACTCGGTGTAAACTCTACCGGATCTCCCTGCCCAGTCAAGATGCCAGACTCAAAAAGCTCCGAACTCAACCACGTCGCTCCAAAAGCCGCTTGCCAGCCCCGAACGTCATTGAGCCAAACATCTGCGCTGACACCGCGATTCCAGCCGAGGCCGTCAATGTTGCGATACACAATGGCGTTGGGAAGACTGTCGTAGTCGGCATAAATCCGTTGATTGAACAACGTTCCGAATGCTTGAATCGACGCAGATCCCGTCCAACGTTCGGTTCCAAGCGTTCGTGTCAGGACCAGATTGGCATTCCAACTTGATTCCGGATTCAATCCGCCCTCCGCGATGAGTACATCACGAGAGCCATCCAAAGCCGCATGCTCCTCCGTAAACAAATGCACCCTGCGATATCCGCGACCCGAATTGAAACGCACATCCCAAATCGAGTGTGGTGTCCACTTGACATTGATTCGAGGAGCCACCACCCAGTTCTGGGTGCTCGGTTTTTCCACACGCACCCCGTGAATCCAAGACCAACTTCCTGCTTCACCAGCGTATTCGCCAAACAACGATGGCACCCAAACATTCATATCTGATGAGGCCGGAGTTTCGTCTTTGTACACGTCCCAGAGTAAACTGGCGCCTCCTCTCAGGTACTGATTTTCGGACCAACTCCAGCCCGAATGAAATGCATCCACATTGGCAATCCACTCCTGGGCATCAAACGCTGTCATCCCATAAGTCGAGTTCTGCCGATGGAAAGCCCCGCCTCCTTGAAAGGTCCATCCGCGGCCTCTTCTCGGAGCACTGCCCCAAGTCATTTCCGATCGCAGCAAATCGATGCATTCCCCGTAGGCGCGGTCAGTGCCCCGGTCCACTTCTCGAAATCCTGTTTCGCCACCAAATCGTTCCTCCACAAAAAGTCTAGCTGTCAGCCTAGATTGACGCTCATTTGAAAGATGCTGATGTCTTAACGTGGTGACCACCCTGTCCATGTTAGGGGCATCGGTAAATCCGTCACCGTTGTCATCGATTCGTCGTTGAAAATGAATGCCATCAACCCCAACTTGCCACAAGGCGTTTTCCCTCCCTAGAACTGCGCTACCCGAAGTCTGAAAACGTCCATGACCGTCCAAACGCAAACTTGAAAACGCATCGCCCTGATGCAAAGGTGCCAACACCACATTGATGACTCCACCGACAGCCTGGCTTCCAAAACGAGCACTCGAAGGACCCTGAATGACCTCCACTTGTTGAACCATGTTCAGAGGAATCCCATCCAAAGCATATGCAGACGCCAGACCACCCAACAAGGGCACACCGTCCAACAAAACCAAACTGTAAGCTCCTTCCATTCCATTCAGATACACACTGTTGGTTCCACATACCCCACATCCCACAGTCTCTCTCACACCGGTCGTGAAATCCAAAGATTCGACCAAGTCTTGAGCGTGAACGTCACTTAGCGAAGAGCCTGAGATGACCGCTGTTCGAATGGGGCTCTCCTTCAACCGTGTAGGACTCATGCTGCCTACCACAGTCGCTCCACCCAATTCATATGCCAGACTTGAGAGCCGAACTGTTTGCCTGCCGGTTGTGCAACCTTCATCACCTTCAACTTCCAGCACCTTGTATCCCAATGCTTCAATCCGAAGGCGCCCAACCCCACTTGGCCACATCCACTCGCCGCGGGCATTGGTCGAACCAACAGGCCGGCCATTGAGCCACACTGTGGCACCGGGAACGTCCACAACCCCATCTGTCACATGAAGTGTGCAAGGCGACTGAGCCCTCAATTCCACCACAGGTGAGCAGCCCAAAAAAAGAAGCACCAAAACATATCTCATCAAAGACAAAAGTAGAACCCCGAAACTTATTTTTAGTTGCGACTAAATAAATATTTAGCCATGACTAAAAGTTGGTGCCTCATGACCAAGCACAGGACAACAAACGTTACAGGATTCTTGTCGTGTGCGTTTCATTGATTCAAAAGAACACGTCGCACGCAATTCTTTTGAACCTGTGCAGAATCGAGGTGTTTGTTGTCCATGGCTCATCACACTTTTAACTCGTTTGTCTTTGTTGGAATTTCAGCAGCGGCAATGCTCGTGATGTCATGCGCACAATCACCTTCAACAGCGATGTCGACTGAGAACAAGCACATCGATTTTGGCTCCTCAATGGTCGAACCTTGGCGAGCAATCAACGATGGCGTCATGGGAGGTTTGTCAGAGGGAGAAATTGCATGGAAAGACACGGTCATGCTTTGGTCAGGGCAGACAAGCCTTGAAAACAATGGAGGATTTGCATCCATCCGAGGACCTTGGGAACACCACGATCTGCGAGCCATGAATCGAGCAATCATAAGGTGCCGCGGCAATGGTGGCCCCTTTAAAATGACTTTAGAAACATCGCAACGTTGGTGGATGCCTTACGCCTACACATCTTTCAACCCCAACGATGATTGGCAAGATGTGGTGATTGATGTCGAAGATTTCTCATGGAGCCAGGCCCAAATGGGGGACCTTCGAAATGTGGCCCCGAGTCAAGAATTGGGCGACGTGTTGAGAATTGGACTCATGAAATACGATGGAACCGCCCAACCATTTGAATTGGAGGTGGCCTCCATTCATTTCATGTCTGCCGCCCGATGAAGATTTGGGAACCGAGGCACATGCGCATACAAATTGAAAGCTCCATCGCAATTCGCTGACGCCTTCAAGTCATTTTCAACATCGACAGCACCTTTGTTTTAGGTGTGGCCGAAAGGTCCGAACTACCTTGCACTCATGAATAAAAAAGTGATGCTCCTGGGTTCGGGTGAGCTTGGCAAGGAGGTGGTCATTGCCCTGCAACGGCTCGGGCAGCACGTCATCGCCGTTGACTCGTATCCCGGCGCCCCAGCCATGCAGGTTGCCGACGAATACGAAGTCATCTCAATGTTGGATGGAGATGCCCTCGACGCCATCGTCGCCAAGCACAAACCGGACTTGGTGGTTCCTGAAGTTGAATCCATTCGCACCGAGAAATTTTACGACTACGAGCGGCAGGGCATTCAGGTGATCCCTTCAGCAAAGGCTGCCCATTTCACCATGAATCGCAGAGCCATACGCGACCTGGCAGCGAAAGACCTGGGTTTGAAAACCGCACCCTACCGTTACGCCAGCTCTCTTTCAGAACTTCAAGATGGCGTGGCGGCCATCGGCATGCCCTGTGTTGTCAAGCCTTTGATGTCGAGTTCGGGCAAAGGTCAAAGTGTCATCAAAACCGAGGCCGACATCAATGCAGCATGGGAATACGCCCTCGAGGGATCGAGGGGCGACTTGGCCGAAATCATTGTAGAAGCTTTTATTGACTTCGATTACGAAATCACCCTGCTTACTTTGACGCAAAACAGTGGCAACACCCTGTTTTGTGAACCCATCGGACATCGGCAGGAGCGCGGAGATTATCAAGAGAGCTGGCAGCCCGCCGTCATGGAGCCGGAATTGCAATCCAAAGCCCAAGACATGGCTGCGGCGGTCACAGCAGAGCTTGGAGGAAGTGGAATTTGGGGCGTGGAATTCTTCATCCAAAATCCGCAAGACGGACGACCAGGAGAGGTGTACTTTTCGGAGCTTTCTCCTCGCCCGCATGACACGGGTATGGTCACCCTTGCTGGAACCCAAAACTTCTCGGAATTCGAGCTTCATGC
>DCBH01000071.1 GCA_002313415.1 Flavobacteriales bacterium UBA1112 | reverse complement strand
TGTGATTCACAAGGTGCTCAATGACCTTACAGTGGACGATTGGGCCATCATCATTGGAGGCGACTCTCACACGCGCATGTCCAAGGGTGTTGCATTTGGAGCTGACTCCGGAACCGTGGCCTTGGCGCTGGCTACAGGAGAGGCCTCCATGCCCATTCCTGAATCTGTGAAAGTGACCTTCAAGGGGCAAATGCACCGACACATGGACTTTCGCGATGTCGTTCATGCAACCCAAGCACAAATGCTCCAGCATTTTGGTGGAGAAAATGTTTTCCAAGGACGGGTAATTGAGGTGCACATCGGTACGCTACCCGCTGACCAGGCATTCACGTTCACAGACTGGACGGCTGAAATGAAAGCCAAGGCGTCCATCTGCATTTCTGAACCTGAAACCCTCATCGAATCTCTGAACATTGCAAAGGGTCGCATTCAAATCATGATCGACAAAGGCATGGAGAACGACAAAGGCGTTCTTCACGGACTCATTGAGCGGGCGAACAAGCGCATTGCCAAAATTGAATCCGGCGAAAAACCACCGCTGACGCCAGACAGCAATGCGAAATATCACGCTGAATTTGAAGTGGACTTGGACATCATCAATCAACCTATGATTGCTGACCCAGATGTCAACAACGAGGATGTTTCAAAGCGTTACACTCACGACACCATTCGCCCTTTGAGCCATTACGGGGGAGACAAGGACGTCGACCTCGGCTTTGTGGGATCTTGCATGGTCCACAAAGGTGATTTGAAGATTGTGGCTCAGATGCTGCGCAACCTCGAGAAGCAACACGGTGAAGTCACCTTTCAAGCACCTCTCGTGGTGACCGCCCCTACTTACAACATCATTGACGAATTGAAAGCTGAAGGAGACTGGGAGGTTCTGCAGAAATACTCTGGCTTCGTCTTCGACGACAATGCACCCAAAACAACCGCTCGTACGGAATATGACAACATGATGTACCTCGAGCGACCGGGATGCAACCTGTGTATGGGAAACCAGGAAAAGGCGGAAAAAGGAGATACTGTGATGGCAACGTCCACGCGCCTTTTCCAAGGCCGTGTGGTGAAAGACAGCGACCGCAAAAAAGGCGAATCACTTTTGGCCTCAACTCCAGTTGTGGTGCTTTCTGCGATCCTCGGACGTACGCCCAATCTCGATGAGTACCTTGGTGCGGTAGAGGGCATCCCGTTGACCAAATTCGCTCCGCCACTCAAAAAGATGAGCACCAACGCGGGTCCAGATCACCTTCTTTCTTACTGACTGGCGAACCGACCTGCGGTAAATTTCCGTCATGGCATCGACATCAACTCTGTGGCATGATATGGCCCTTGTGGCCCTTCGGTCCATTCGAAGTCAAACCTTACGCACGTCGTTGACCATCGGAATCATTGGCATTGGCATCATGGCTTTAATCGCCATGGTGACAGCCACAGAGTCCCTCAAAGCCAACGTCAGACAAGAATTTTCATCTCTAGGTACACAAAGTTTCTCGATCGGCCAAGTGCGAAGTGGCGGCATCTTTAAAGGACGACGAACCACACCGAGTTCCCCCATCGACTATCGTGAGGCCATGCGATTCAAGCGCGAATCCCTCGGGGACTTCAGCGTCACTGCGTCAGTGTTTGGCACAGGAATGGCTACCGTCAGCAAAGGCAACCTTCGATCCGATCCCAATGTGACAGTTCAAGGGGTCGACGAATTGTTTTTGCCGGTCAGCGGATTGGACCTTGCGCTCGGAAGAAACTTCACACCTACCGAGATTAACAACGGATCAGCTGTCGTTTTGTTGGGAAAATCCTTGGTTAATCGCGTGTTTCAATCGTGGGAGGAACCTGTTGGCCAATACGTTTTGGTAGGCTCCCAGCGCTACATCGTAGCCGGCGTATTGGAATCGCGTGGAACGTCCTTTGGCCGATCCCAGGATAACCAAATCCTCATCCCACTGCTTTGTGTTCGCAGGCAATATTCAGACGAAGGACGGAGCTACAACTTGACCTGCAGAGTCAATCAAGCTGAGAGCATTCAAGATGCAGTCGAATCCGCAACAGGATTCATGCGCATGATACGTGGCGATGCTCCTGGTGAGCCCAACACATTTCGTATTCGCCAGAGCAACCAAATCGTAGAAACCCTGCTCAAGGCCACTGATGGCATCGCGCTGGCGGCTGTTTTCATTGGTTTGGTGACCCTGCTCGGTGCTGGCATTGGTCTCATGAACATCATGTTGGTCGCCGTAAGCGAACGTACACGTGAAATCGGTACGAGAAAAAGCCTCGGTGCATCGAGCCGAGCAATTCAAACCCAATTCCTCGTCGAAGTCATTTTCATTGGTCAAATGGGCGGGGTGATAGGCATCGCGGCAGGACTGGCAGCTGGCAACATCATCGCCTCTTATTTCGAAACGCCGCTGGTGGTGCCTTGGGCATGGATGACCTTGGGTGTTATTCTCTGCTTTGTGACCAGTTTGGCCTCAGGATACTACCCTGCCAGATTGGCTTCCAAACTGGATCCCATCGTTGCTCTTGGCCGAGAGTGACATGTGACCTGACCCATTCGACAGATTCGACAGATTCGAAACTGGACCTGCTTACGGTGACGCTGTGTTTTCAATTCTTTCGTTGAAGATGAAAAACTGTTTCAACTGCCGATTTCGTGAACCGCATGGGATGGTGCGTCGAATCAAAATTCAATTCTCTCGGCACGAGAACGATTTTATGTGGAATCATCACCTCCGATTTGCGACATTTACGCCCGCAT
>DCBH01000060.1:8664-21481 GCA_002313415.1 Flavobacteriales bacterium UBA1112 | reverse complement strand
CGTCACTCCACGCACTTGAACAATTTTTGGGCTTGGTCACATGATTGTGCCTTCCTTTTCAGCCTTGGCATTGTATTTTTTCTGAAGAATCAGCCAAAAACACAATCCAACGAGACCTAGGCCAATCACGGCCCAATTGAACCCATCGCTGATGGGAATCAACACAGTTTCAAAGGTCCATTCAATGAACTGGGCGAGTGGAGTAATCAGGTCTTGAAAATTCATCGCTGCAAGGATTATCTGCAAAATACATCAGGTCTCTCGAAATGAAACCTATTTCGAACACGACTCGTAAGGGAAAGACGAACCCTTTTAGAATTTTTTGCCATGCGAGTAATTCTCGTGCCTCTGTTCTTGATTGTTGCCTCCACATTTTGGGGACAAACTGATCTGCCATTTACACAAACTCCACCGCACATCATTGCATCCGCGGTCGAAGCCTGGAGAGCAAGCGACGTGCACGCCAACAATTCCATCGCGAACGAGAGTCATTCCTCGGTCGACATGGACTTCGCCGCGCGAGTCGAGCGTTCTACAATCTCCTCCGTACAACGTGGAATTTGGAGTGAAGCCACAACTTGGGACTGCAACTGTATCCCAGATGGCGACGACAATGTTGTGATTGAGCATGAGGTATCCTTCGTTTCTGACGCCGAGGTGGGGTCAGTGTATGTTTCTGAAGAGGGCACGCTCATTGATTTGGTCGAAATGACTTTGACTTTTCATGGCAATTTCGTCGCCTCACCCCCCCTGCCCGAAATGACTTCAGCCCACTTCGTAGCCAACGGAATCGCCGGCGAACAAACTTTGAATGCCGCACTGTCATTGTCCAAACTAACCGTTCTTCACCGGACGTCGTTGTCCATTCAAGGACAGGTGGAAGTAACTGGGAACGTGACCATCGATGACGCGTCTATTGAAGTGGCAGAGACCGGCAAGTTCATTTTATCTGAGAATGCCTTTGGTCGTGCCACAGTCATGCGTTCCAATGGCGGTTCGCTGTTGGGGCCAGTGACTCGTCAAATCATTCTGCCTGCAATACCTAACAGGAACATGCCTTTTGTGGAACAACGCATTGCAATTGGTCTCGAAGGTGTCCGCGTGGAACAATTGCTCGGGGACATTCCAACTTGGGGATTTGTTGGAGCTGACAATCCAGAGGGATTTGCAAACATCGGCTATTGGAGTGCAAATGCGAACTTCAATTACGCCATGATCGGCTCTGCCGATGACCTCTTACCGGTGACAGAAGGCGTATACTTGGCTCTGGCACCAGCAGAATCTTACACCTTGGATTTTACCGGGACCATGCCTGTCTCAGACGTCATTGTCACTGTTCCTGAAGATGCCATTACAGCCTTGTTTGGAAATTCGACCAATGCGAACGTTGATTTGAACTTGATTGCAGATCAGCTTGGTGAAAACAAAGTGGGTTTTGATTGCTGGAACACCAAAACATTGCAATACGACCATTTTGTCGACGGCTTAAATACCAACGGATTGAATGGTACACTGCAACCAAACACCACATGCCAGTATTTGCCCTCAGGCACAGTGAGTTTGACCATGCCAGCAAGTGGGAATCTTCCCAATGGATCAGAGGCCAACGCAAGCGTGGACTTGGATGGAAAACTTGTGTTTTCTGCAGAAAATGCCTCGGGATACCGAGATGAAGCAGTCATCGCAATACGAGAAAGCGCAAGTGTCAGCTTTCTTGAATCTGAAGATGCCATCAACACCTCATCCTTGTCAAGCGCATGCGACTTGTATTTACTTGATGACTTGGGAAATCGAAGTGGCATTGCCCAATTGGGATTTGACCAAGAACCCATGGCACAATTCGATTTGGTGCTTGGCTCAAACCGTCCTTTGGATGGTGAGTATGTGGTGAGTATCGATGAATTCAGCTGGATGGATGGTTGTGCCTTCATCATGATGGCTGATGAAACCACGCCACGTCCAATTGAATCCGGGGAACTTGGAAATGTCTTCTTAACAGCCAGTGAAAATCACAACTACCATGTGGCCACTGTGTACCTTGTCCCTCCTGTCCGCGCTGAAGTTTCATCGCCCGGTTGCGAAGGCATTGGCGAATCGGCAATCGAAGTATTCGCCACTGGAGATGGTCCTTGGACTGTGGGGTTGAGTGATGACAATGGACAAGACATCAATGGGGATACGAGCATCGACGGCGCAACAACCACGTTTGGTAATCTTGCCTCGGGAACATACACCTATGCTGTGTTGAGCTCGGGGATCATGAGCTGCGGCTCGGCCACAGGCGTCCATACCGTTGTCAGTCCCACTGCTTTGGACATCTCAGCAGACATCACGCACGACTGCGGTCAAGGAGGAGCCATCGTCGCCGATGTCGCGACGGAACAGGCCACTTACGTTTGGAATCATGGGGAGACCGGCGCTGTCTTATCAGGGCTTGAAGGCGGCATGTACACTGTTGTCGCCACCAACGATTTCGGTTGCACAGATACGTTGGACGTGACTGTTTTGTCAGCCCCTCATGTCACCGTAACAGCCAACAACGGCTCATGTGACGGCGGCCTCGAAGCTGATATTGAGGTAGATGCCATGCACGAAACTGCACTTTACAATGTCCTTTTGCTTGACGAAAGTGGTCACGAGGCTGGATTTGCCTTCAATGCTGTGACACCCCTGTTTTTTGAAAACGTGGCCACGGGATCCTACACCTTGGAGTTACAGCTTTTGGGTGATTACGGCTGTGCCCTTGAGGTTCAAGAAACAGCTGTTGTTAATCCCATTCCAATGACACTCAATGCTTCCAGTGAGCCCCAATGTGATGCAAATCACATGGGCTCTGTGTCCACCACGCTGGAGGGAGGAACTGGGCATGTGAATTACTTATGGTCCAATGGATCCCAGGAGGAAGAGTTGACACAAACCGAAGCAGGTGAATACACCTTGACTGTCACTGACGAGGTTGGGTGTCAAAGTTCCACAACTGTCGTTGTTGCCGAGAGTCCATCTCTTACAGTGACTGCAGTTTCTCCTGGATGCGATGGAGAGGGTGTGCCAGGATTTAATATGGAAAGCAGCCATGATGTCACGTGGACAGTGGATGTCATGAATGAGAATGGTGAGGTGGTTCAAAACACGACGTCTTCCAGCGCTGCATTTGAAGTGAGCAATTTGCCATCAGGAACATATCTCTTGCAATACAATCACGACATCGACGATGGCTGCCCGGCAAAAAGCGTGGAAGCCACCTTGACAGAGGCTTCCAATCTTGCGGTGTCAGTCACCAACACGCCAATGCAGTGTGGGGAGCAGAACTCGGGGAGCATCGCGTTGCAAGTGGTGGGCGGTGTTGGTGACATTGATGTCGCATGGGATCATGGCGCTGAAGGCATGTCATTGCAAGGGTTAACTGGTGGACAGTATTACGCGGTCGTTTCAGACGAAAATGGCTGCACCGAGGAAATTCGAGTTGCCGTTGAAGATTCCCCGACAGTTGAAGCCAATTTCACTGCACCGACAGGAGGATTGACCGACGGCGTGAATGGCATGACCTTGTCTTTCACCAACACTTCCGAAGGGCACATCACTGGACAAACTTGGTACTTCGGCGACACTGACACCCCCAGCTACGAATTCCATGCGACTCACACCTTTGATGAGCCTGGAGCGTACGACGTATTCCTCAATGTTTGGAATGATAAGTGCAGTCACACTGTACGCAAAACAGTCGTGGTGAGTCATGGAGAGACCCTTAACAACAACTACGACCTCAATGCGTCATCGACCAGCATTGCTCAAGGTGACTTGACCACCATACATGCCCCGGCAACCACAGAGTCGGGATGGGTGATAAATGTAGGTGGAGCTGCCAGCGGCGTAAAAGTGTATGTGTTCGATTTGACGGGCCGCCAGCTTTGCGTTCCAGCACGCGCAGAAGGCGACGGCAAAGTCTACATCGAAAGAGATGAGTGGCCGGCTCTGGTGCTTTTGCGTTTGGTCCATGAACCCACCAACAGCACACGCACCTGGAAAATGGTCCGGTGATGATGTTCGAGGGAAGGTGAGAATGACGAACTTCGCTCTATGAAGATCGGTGTCGTCACCTTCCCTGGGTCCAACTGCGACATGGACATGGTCCATGCGCTAAGCCATGAACTTGGCTTCAAAGTAGCACAGCTCTGGCACAAAGACAGAGATTTACAAGGCGCAGATGCCGTTGTTCTTCCGGGAGGCTTCAGCTATGGAGATTACCTCCGAAGCGGATCCATTGCTCGATTCTCGCCGATCATGGAAGAGATTGTCCCCTTTGCCCATCAAGGTGGTCGCGTCTTGGGGGTCTGCAATGGATTCCAAATCCTTTGCGAGGCGGGCTTGTTGCCTGGAACGCTCCGACATAACGAAACTCGAAAATTTATCTGTCGCAACGTTCACCTCAAACCTGTCTCTCGCACAGCTGCGGTATCAGCAGGGTGCGAGACAGAAAAGCCCTTGGTCATTCCAATTGCACACGGAGAGGGTAACTACTTCATCTCGGATGAAGGATTGAAAAGACTGAAAGACAACGACCAAATCTTGTTTCAATACTGTGATGAACAAGGCAACGTCAATGCCATGAGCAACCCTAATGGTGCGCTTTTCAATATTGCTGGGGTTTGCAATTCAGGAAAAAACGTCTTCGGAATGATGCCGCATCCCGAGCGAGCTTGCAGCAAAGATTTGGCCAATGACGATGGCCGAGCCATTCTTCAAGGGTTGGTGCAAGGCGAGCTTGTCTAAGTCCAACAAAAGACGAATTCGTGCGTGTTTGTCGTGTTCATTCAAAGGGATTTGGTTTCTTTTGAAGGCTCAGGAAACCTCAAGGGGTTAGATTTGTTACAATTCTCCAAACTTGAACTTGAGATTTATGGATTCTTACGCCGCCGGTCCCTTCCTTTCGAAGATTGAATTTCCTGCCGACTTGCGGGCAAAATTCAAGCCCGAGGAGTTGCGCCAAGTCAGCGATGAGTTGCGTCAATTCATCATAGACGTGGTTTCCGAGAAAGGAGGACACTTCGGAGCGAGCTTGGGTGTTGTTGAGTTGACCGTGGCATTGCACTACGTTTTCAATACCCCTGAAGACCAAATCGTATGGGATGTTGGACACCAAGCGTACGGCCACAAAATCTTGACTGGAAGACGTGACCGCTTTCATACAAATCGTCAATACAAAGGCCTCAGCGGTTTCCCCAAGCGAACTGAAAGTGAATACGATACATTCGGCGTTGGACACAGCAGCACCAGTGTGAGTGCCGCACTTGGAATGGCCGTGGGCAGTCGACACAATGGACAACGCGAGGTTCAACATGTCGCTGTCATTGGAGATGGAGCGATGACTGGAGGTTTGGCTTTTGAGGGGCTCAACCAAGGTGGGGTAGAGGACACCAACATGTTGGTGATTCTCAACGACAATTGCATGTCTATTGACCCCAACGTAGGGGCATTGAAAGAATATCTGACGGACATCACGACATCACACACCTACAACAAGGTGAAGGACGATGTGTGGGAACTGTTGGGACGAATCAGCAAATTTGGTCCCAATGCTCAAGCCATAGCTCAGAAAGCAGAAAATGCCATCAAGAGCATTCTGCTTAAGCAAAGCAATCTTTTCGAATCTCTCAACTTCCGATACTTTGGCCCTGTTGACGGGCATGATGTGGAATATCTCACCAAAGTACTCGCCGATTTGAAGGACATTCCTGGTCCAAAATTGCTCCATGTCGTCACGAGGAAAGGCGCCGGTTATGCCCCATCTGAGGAGGGGAGCCCTACCAAGTGGCATGCTCCTGGACTCTTCGATAAGAATACAGGTGAAATACTGAAAGGTGGAGATGATACGCCCAAGCCTCCCAAGTTTCAAGATGTCTTTGGGCACAGCATCATCGAATTGGCCAAGGCAGATCGACGTATCGTGGGTGTCACGCCCGCCATGCCCTCTGGCTGCAGCATGAAGTTTATGATGGAAGAGATGCCCGATCGCGCATTCGATGTAGGGATCGCGGAGCAACACGCTGTCACATTCAGTGCTGGCATGGCGACGCGCGGTTTGGTGCCCTTCTGCAACATCTATTCCACTTTCATGCAAAGGGCGTATGACCAAGTTATTCACGACGTGGCCATCCAAAATCTTCACGTCGTGTTTTGTCTTGACCGCGGCGGTCTCGTCGGAGCCGACGGTCCTACTCATCACGGAGTATACGACATGGCCTACATGCGATGCATCCCCAATCTCGTGGTCAGTGCGCCCATGGATGAACAGGAATTGAGAAACTTGATGTATACCGCCTCGCAAAAGCACAACGGACCTTTTGTCATTCGCTACCCGCGAGGAACGGGAACCATGGTGAATTGGCAAACGCCATTCGAGGAGCTGGAAATTGGGCGTGGGAGAAGGCTGCAAAATGGAGACGACGTTGCTCTGTTGAGTATCGGCGCCATTGGTACTCAGGCCACTGCAGCTGTCGATGCACTTGGAAAGCGTGGAATCAGCGCCGCTCACTACGATATGAGATTTGTAAAGCCTTTGGATGAGGTCCTTTTGCACGAGGTGTTTGGCAGATTCAAAGACGTCATCACAATCGAAGATGGATGCATCCACGGCGGAATGGGCAGTGCCGTAACTGAATGGGCCATGGAACAGGGCTACGCTTGCCGAGTTGCTCGTCTAGGTGTCCCAGACAAATACGTCGAGCACGGTACCCAAGCAGAACTTTACAAGGAGTGTGGTTACGACGCTGAATCCATCGTGAACAAGGCAATGGCTATGTGTGAATCGCGTGCAGCTTCGGCTTCCGATTCAGACATGAGAATTGCCTGAGGACCTCCTTTTCTGTGCCCCTCTCCTGACGTAGCTTCGGACCATGGAAGGTCATATCGTCAACAGGGTCGAAGAGAGTGGATTGATTCAATTGGATTTGGCGTCCTTGCTTGAACCTGCTCCGGTCGAGGTCGTGGATTTGTCATCTTGGCTAGACAGTGGAATCATCCTCCGTGAAAAGCCTTTTCGAAACAGCATCACAAGTTGGGACGCGTCGAAGCTGAAGGGTCACATCGTAGCTCTGACATGCAGCACAAAAGCAATTCTCCCCGACTGGGCTTGGATGCTCGTCACAGCCAAACTCTCGGAAATTGGTGCCACCGCTCTCGTTGGAAGCATTGAAGACGCCCGCGTCCTTGCTTATCGACATGCGGTGAACAACCTTAATCTCGAAGACTATCGCGACCAAAGAATCATTGTCAAAGGGTGCGCAACATCCGGAGGTCCAGATGCCTTGGTCGCATTCATAGGTCATGTCGGTCCTGTTGTGCGAACCTTGATGTTCGGGGAGGCATGTAGCGCGGTACCTCTGGTAAAGAATCCCCGGTCATGATTACCCAATCCTCTGACAAAAAACTTTTTTTGGTGGATGCATATGCTTTGATTTTCAGAGCATACTACGCCTTCATCAAAAATCCTCGAATCAACACCAAGGGCATGAACACATCCGCGGTGTTTGGCTTCACCAACGCCTTGCTTGAGGTGATTCGTTCAGAACAGCCCACCCATCTTGCAGTGGTTTTTGATCCTCCTGGGCCGACACTTCGTAGCGAGCAATTTGCAGAATACAAAGCCAACCGAAATGAGACTCCCGAAGACATCAAGTTGAGTGTGCCTTGGATTGTAAAAATCCTCGAGGGCATGCGTATTCCAGCATTGCAAGCACCAGGTTTTGAAGCAGATGATTTAATTGGTTGTCTCGCAAAACGCGCGGAAAAAGAGGGTTTTGATGTCTTCATGATGACGCCTGACAAAGATTTTGCTCAACTTGTCACCGACAACATTCGGATGTTTCGACCAGGCCGAGGTGGCAACCCAGCTAGCGTCTGGGGGCCTGAGGAAGTTTGTGAGCGCTATGGACTCGAAAATACCAAGCAAGTCATCGACTTGTTGGGCCTGATGGGAGACTCGGCTGACAACATTCCTGGCATCCCCGGGGTGGGCGAAAAAACTGCCATCAAATTTCTGCAGGCTTACGGTTCAATTGAAGGTCTTTACGAGCACGTGAGCGAGCTCAAGGGCAAAATGAAGGAGAAGGTCGAAGCAAACCGAGAACTTGCATTCTTAAGTCGAGAACTGGCCACCATTGTCCTTGACATCGACTTTGAAGAGGACTTTCCAGCCATGGCCCTTCAGCCTGCAAATGCAGACGTACTTGCTCCAATTCTTGAAGAATTGGAGTTTCGCACTCTTTCGCGACGCATTCTCGGTGAAGGAGCCAGGTCATCTACACCATCACCTGCGCAGACTCTTGTCGCGACAACCGACTCGGCCTCAAAGGAAGTCGACAACGAGGGTCAGCTGAGTATGTTTGATGCAGCCATGGACGTGGCTCCATCCGCCTCTACCCTCGGTGCACTTGATGCTGAAAAAGTTCAATACCGTTTGGTTGACGATGAAAAATCTCTCAAGTCCCTGGTCGCTGTTTTGTCGCAATCATCTCGATTCTCTTTTGATACTGAAACGTCTGGACTGAACGCCATGGAAGCATCCTTGGTGGGCATGTCTTTTAGCACCCAAGCCCACACAGGAAGCTACGTCCCTGTCAATCCGAAAACCTGGCCTGCAATTCGAGATGTTGTCAAACCGTTGCTCGAAGATTCATCAATCACAATCGTAGGACAAAACCTGAAATATGACGGCAAAATCATGGCGCGTCACGGGGTGGACATTACCCAAGCCAACCTTGAAGACACCATGGTCGCGCACTATCTCCTCGAGCCCGACCGACCCCACGGGATGGATGCTTTGGCCCAGGCCTTCTTGAATTACCAGTGCATTCCCATCACAGACCTTCTCGGGAAAAAGGGTAAAAATCAGAAGTCCATGACTGACATCCCTCCTGCCGAGGTGGTCAACTATGCATGCGAAGACGCCGACATTACGTTGCAGCTTGCTGACATTCTTATCCCAAAATTGGAGGAAGAAGGACTCGCCAAGTTGTATCGCGACGTAGAAATGCCTCTGGTCTCAGTACTCATGGAGATGGAGTTGGAGGGGGTTACAATTGACACTGCGCATCTCGCCCAATTCAGTGAGACGCTCGCGACCGAGCTTGGGTCACTCCAAGAGTCCATTCAAAACCATGCAGGGACCCCTTTCAATGTGGACTCCCCAAAACAGCTGGGGGAAGTGCTTTTTGAACATCTCGAGATTCCTGCAAAAGTCAAAAAGACCAAAACAGGCCAGTACCCTACAAGTGAAGCTGTCTTAAGCAAGCTCAAGGGCAGGCATCCCATTGTCGGACAAGTGCTGGAATACCGAAAACTCAAAAAACTGCGCTCAACCTATGTTGAGCCACTCCCTTCCTTGCTTCATCCTGAAACAGGCCGCGTCCATACAACCTACATGCAAGTGGTGGCGGCAACAGGACGTCTTAGTAGCAAGGATCCGAACCTCCAAAACATTCCCATTCGGACGGAACAAGGTCGAGAGATTAGAAAGGCATTCATACCGCGCAGCACTGAGTACACATTGGTTGCCGCAGACTACAGCCAAGTTGAACTTCGCATCGCCGCAGCCATGAGTGAAGAGCAGGGGCTCATCGACGCCTTCCAACAAGGCAAGGACATCCATGCAGCCACAGCCGCAAAGGTGTTTGGGGTGGCCTTAGATGAGGTGTCGCGCGAACAACGCAGCCAAGCCAAGGCGGTGAACTTTGGTATTCTTTACGGACAAGGTGCGTTCGGGTTGGCTGAAACATTGGGCATCTCGCGAAAAGAGGCCAAGTCCATCATCGATGCATATCACAATCAATTTATGGGCCTCGAAGAATTCACCCAAACATGCGTGACTCAGGCTCGAGAAGCGGGTTATGCAAAGACGCTGTTGGGTAGACGCAGGCCCCTGCCAGACATCCACAGCAACAATGCCGTAGTCAGGGCGTTTGCAGAAAGGAATGCCGTCAACACCCCCATTCAAGGCTCTGCCGCGGACATCATCAAGGTTGCCATGATCGACGTTGCACGCGAAATGAAAGGCATGAAAAGCAAGCTGATCATGCAAGTCCACGATGAATTGGTCATTGACGCTGCGAAATCGGAGTTGGAAGAAGTCAAATCCTTGTTGGTGAAGTGCATGGAGCGTGCAATCAAACTCTCTGTTCCTCTCGATGTGGAGGTCTCCAATGGCCAAACTTGGCTCGAGGCACATTGAAACTTCCGTTTTTAGTCGGTACACAACCCAACGTGCAGAACTTTTCGAGGTTGTCCTGCGTAAACTCGGGAAGCACTCCCAATTTCGTACCAACCCTTTACGCATGAAGAAGCCTCGCAAATCCCTGTTTCTCAGCCTCACCGCCGGCATGATTGTCATGGCGGGTTGTGGCGGGCCCCAAAGTCCGACCACATCTGGAGACAACCTGTCTGAGGGTGCTTCCGTTACTCAACGGACCAAGCGCCTCAAAAAGATATTCCGTAATGCCCCGACACCCATGGAAACGGCTCGCATTGTTCAACGCACGGGAGCAATCTTCTCCTTGGACCATTTGCACTCTGCGATGTCAGCGTCCAATTACGTCACAGCCAATCGTCAAGCGGTGAACTTAGGCATCTACGGTGCAGACCTCAGCTATGCCACCATCTTCGATGAAAATGCCGTTTCACTTACCTATCTCGAGGTGGTCAAGAGCTTGGCTCGGGACCTTGGGGTGGGTGACGTCATTGGTGACGACATGCTGAAACGCTCCGAAGCAAACAGAGCCCGTCAGGATTCCTTGGTCGCAATTGTGTCAGAAGCCTTTTTCAATCTCAACGAGCGCCTCAAGTCCAACGGACAAGAAGATTTGAGCGGCATGGTAGTCGCTGCGGGCTGGTTGGAAAGCCTTTATCTCGCCACACGGCACACGGATCGCGCGAATGAGGAGTTGCGAATGCGCATCGCTGAACAGAAACTCGTTATGGAGGATGTCATCGACTTGGTCAGCAGCTACAAACAATCTCCTGGTTTGGCAGAAGTCATTCAAATACTCGAACCCGTGGTGAGCGCATTCGATGCCGTCACTCGAGAGGAAGCAAATAGTGACATCAGCAAAGAAGGAAGCGCAATCATCATTGGAGGGGGGCCACGCTACACCGCAAGTGAAGATGTCTTGGCCCAAATCACCGAGGCGGTGACCACCGCACGTAACCAACTTGTGAAATGAGCGTAAAGTCCATCAACATGAAGCAAACCACACTCCTGCTCGCTTTGGTGACCCTCTTCGCCGCACAGGCCAATGCGCAGTGCCGAACCTTCACCAAAAAGAATTGCCTCCCTCTTTTGGAAGGCTACATTCAAAACGAAAATTACAACTCTGCCGTACTGATTCCGGGTGACGAAGCAGAACTCGAGCTGACCTTCCTAGGCGGAAGCGATTACCGCGTTGCAATTTGTGCTCACCCTGTACTAGGGGCAGTGGAGTTTGAAGTTCTCGATGAAAAAAACATTCGTATCTGGAGCAACTCCGACGGATCTGATCACCTGGATTTCCGGATGGAAAATGCCCAAAGACTGCGTTTCCAAGTCAAAGTCCCTGACACAGATGCCGCCATCCTTCACGAAGGGTGTGTGTCAATCATGATTGGAAGCAAAGAGTGACCCTTCCCTCCTAACCTGCTTGAATTCAACAGAAGCCCACCCATGAGGTGGGTTTTTCTGTCGAAAGCCTCATTGAATAACCCAGCGCCAGGTGCGTTGCGCTCCTTCTTCCGTCGCCAATCGCAGCAGATAGACCCCTGGAATCGTTGGTGCGACAACCTCCCAATCGTGACTGCCTCGAGCAAATTCTCTTGATGTGGAAGACAACACGCGTCCGGAAGCATCCTGCAGCATCAACGACGCCATGCCAGCTTTCCGGATTTGAAAGGCAATGACTGAGGATGTGACCGCCGGGTTGGGGGCCAAATTCCATGAATTTGTCAAGCCATTCATCGCTTCACTCACAGCGGTATTGCCAAAACCCTGAACGTTGATGTCGTCGAGGTAAATGTTGTTCCCCAAACGACTTTCAAATTCAAATTGAACTCGGAAAAACTCAGTGAGATATTCCTCATTGTCCAACACGATTGTGTACTCTTTCCAATCCTCGATTCCAGACGGCGCCCAAGGGAATGGCGTAGGATTTGCCGTGGGCAAATCGGTAAAGCCTCGATGCATTCGTCGTAAATCCCAGTCATTTCCACAGTCGCCTGTCACACTTACTCGAAGACGGTCATCAGTCTCTGATGCCTCAGTGGTACCCTTATGGACATAGGCCCACTTGTAATTGACATGGATTTCAGTCATGCCGCTCATGTCCATCGTGGCCGTCCGTAAAAAATCGTCATTGAATTCTACGTTGTTTCCCCAATTTTCAATGAACAGTGACCGATTGCCTGTCGCTGCGGCATCGTCGGTAACCTCCCACGTACCGTCGTTCAGTGGATCCTCAATAAACCACTGGCCAGTTGGGAACTCTCCACCCTCAAAACCTTGACTCAACGGCAAGTCCATTTCCCCTTCATCCATGACATACACCGCCCCATTCACAGTGCTTGAAACCTCATCTGTGCCATTGCCTACAACGAGTGTTACATCATACAAGCCTGCTTCTGAGTATGTGTGGTACAACTCTTGGACACCATCTCCTTGGACGCCTGAAGTGATCGTTCCATCGCCAAAGTTCCACGACCACGTTGAAGGGCTGTGATAGCTCTGGTCTGTGAATTTTACGCTGTCGCCCACACAGATAAGCCTGCGGTCCAAATCGAAAGTGGCCTCACACAAAAT
>DCBH01000060.1:0-8264 GCA_002313415.1 Flavobacteriales bacterium UBA1112 | reverse complement strand
ACCGAAGAGAGAGCGGCCGTGCGCATTCTGTCTTTCTGACCGAGGGTAAACATGCGGCCACAATAGCTGTAGTCCATGTAATTTTGGACATTGTCGAGAGATCCACACGTGGTTCCATCGAGAATGCAAGACGTCCAGCCAACTGTGTTGGGGGTATCTGAAACATTGTCGTCCTCCTCACAATTTTCCGCGAGTCCAGGGTTGTTGCTGTTGCCCCAAGGATGGCGCAGGTTGAGCCAATGCCCAACTTCGTGGGTCAAAGTTCGCGACCGAAACAAATTGGACGTGCCAATGGAACCGCAGTATGAGTGCTGCAAAACGATTCCATCTTGATCTGCATTCCATCCGTCCACAGAACCAGGATACAGTGCATAACCCGCCGCACCTGCCGCGTACTCGCAGACCCAAACGTTGAGATACTTGTTTCGCGGCCACTGAATGAGTTCTTTCATCTCGGAATCGCCGACATAGGTCAGTTCACTGACAATTCGATTGATTCCTGGGTGACAATTCCCATTGGGATCTCGTTGCGCCAGACGAAATTCGATTTCAATGTCAGCGACCAAGTCTTCGAATTCGGGAATGACATCATCAATGTTGGCATTCAAAGCACGAAAGTTGGTATTCAAGACATCCACGGCATCATGAACTTGAGCCGTGGAGATGTTTTCTGGGCCATTGAAATGAATGATGTGAAAGACGATTGGAATGATCAATACGTCGTCTCGTTGAGATGCCGTCACGCCTTGCTGCGTTTCAATCTCCAGAGCGCGCGTCGCCTCAATCGCCGCACGCCGCGTTTCTGGTCGACTTAAGAACAGCACATCCTCCGCGTGATTCAACCCGCAAGGCGTCAAGCCATCGTGCGTGTGGACTTGGCCCAAAGACGGTGTGACCAAGGCAAACGTGCTCAACAGAGTCACAAAAAATTGGAAGCGGAAATGTGAGAACATGAATGGATTTCTTTCCTACTCAGGGACGTGCAAGATAAGTCCTGTGTTGTTGAGACCCCATCTCTTTTGGCGAGATTACATTTCTAGGGACGCAGGTTGCTCCCAAATGACTCTAGCCGCAAACCCACGTTGGCAATGAAAGGCAGGGGGTCTCTTCGCATGCCGTGACTCACCTCAATTCCATATCCGCCTGTCAACGGAAATTGGATGCCCTCGTTCAATAAGAATCGTTGATCAACCAAATCCCCAAAACCGCTGCCACGCCATCGCCCCCGTGAGTCTGCGAGCGTGCACTCCACAGTATCGACCCGTGACTTGCCATTGGGGAATTCATACGTCAAAAAAACATAGAGGTTTGAAAAGGGATAGCTCTGGCTGTGACGGATGTCAAGAAGGACGTCGTGACGCTTGAGCGTGTCTTGGACGTTCCAATGAAAAACCACGCTTTCGTCACTGAGCCAGCCCTCCATATCGATGTCCTTGGAGTCGGCCAGCAGGGGTGGCTCTCCACATCCACATGCCAAACAAGCACAAGCTGCCAACCACAACCTCAAACTGCTAACCTTTTTTTCCAACTTCTCAGGCCCTGAGACCGAAGTTGACAAAAGTGACTGCCACGACTAAAAGGTTTGTTTCGGATTGGGCGACTCATACTCCGAAGGTAAGTCTTGAAAATCAATCTACACTTGCCGGCAAACGCAGCAACCGGTGAACTCGGAGGCTCAAATCCAAGAACACCAATTTGCCATTCACATTTCCAGCCACATCCCTGTGAGCTTCTTCCAATGCCCCGCGCAAAGCCATGACGTTGTCGTGATGAATGAACTTGCTGAACTTTTCCAAAAAGGCAAGCTCCGCCGTTGTCAAACGCACGAGTTCCTTGGCGCCATAATGACCAACGATGCTTTGGCGAACCAAGTGCAGGGCGTAACCTATAAACCGCTTTTGGCCCTCGCGACCCATTGCAGCGAAAGATTCCGAGCCTTCAACCATGGCTCGACCGTCACGGACCCAACAAGACCGCATCCAAGCCGAGAAACGTTCGAGATCAGGTTGGTCCTGGCCCGCTTTGATCATACGTAGAGCTTGGGTCAAATTGCCATCCGTCACGTGAGCCAGACTTTCAGCCATGTCAGCATCTACCCCCCATCTCTGCACGAGACCTTGAGACACCTCTGTTGGACTCAAATTGGGAACGTGAATCCTCTGAACCCGGGACCGAATCGTCGCAAGCAGTCTGTCAGAATGCTGCGTAACGAAGAGCATGACTGTGCCTTTGGTCGGCTCTTCCATCAACTTCAAAAACTTATTGGCCGTATCAACCCGCATCGTCTCAGGCAGCCAACATATCCAAATCTTCCAACCCCCATGAAACGCTTTCAAACCCAATTTGCGATTCACCTCATGGGCCTCATCTACAGAAATAAAAAGCTGTTTGCGATCCGCCCCCAAACGTTCAAGCCAATCTTCAACTCCGAGATAAGGACTTTCGAGCATGGCCTCCCTCCAGGCTCCTTGGTGAGGTTCTGAGGTGGCCTTCTCTTGACCATCTGCCTTGAAGAAGGGGAAACACCAATGCACGTCGGGATGTTGAACTTTGGCGTGAGCCTTGCACGACCCACAATGGCCGCAACTGTCTGCTTCTGTGGGTTGCTCACACGTCAAATACTGAGCGTGAGCGAGTGCCATTGCCAAGGCTCCAGCACCTTCTTGACCCTCGAACAACTGCGCATGTGCCACTCGTCCAGAACGGACGGAATCTCTCAGTTTGGCACCCAAAGTCTCGTGCCCAACAACCTCCGCGTAGCGCATGCCTCGAAGGTACTCAGAATTGAGCGGAGAGTGTGACACGAACATTTCGACCAGGGGCAGAAATGCCTGAGCCAAACGTCCGGTAATGAAGGTCGAGAAGGTTGAGGCCAGATAACCGGACCTCAAGGTGCTCACTGACTGCCAGTGCTCCTTCTACGTTCCACGTTGCCCATCCAGGCGAACCCTCAGGCAAGGCTTCTTGCAGGTTGTCCGTTGAGCCCGCACCGAAGGAAGAAGCCGCCTTCGCAAAAGCGTAGCGCAGGGAAGTGTTCCATTTCAACCTTGCGTCCATCCAAGCAACCTCAAAAATGCCAAACTTCGGGGGGATGTGAGACAAGGGTGTAGCCTCGTCATTCAAACTGGTGCCAACCGTCCAATTGATCACATGTCGAAATGTGGTTTTGGACCCCAACCGTCCAGAAATTTCAAGACGTGCTCCACGTACCCAAGCCCGGTCGAGATTTTGATTCATCTGAATGCGTGCGGTGTCGGCATCCACCACCAGAAGTGTGTCTCCTGCCAGTGAGGCGTCTGTCTGAACGATGGCATCTCGCCAAATGCTTGCAAAGCCTGAAGCTTGGATAACAAGTGCGTCCGAATTGGGTCGAACGTGCCAAGTCAGGCCCTGTTCAGCGGTGTAGAGATATTCGGGTTTGAGGTTTGAATTGGGAACCAAAACGAATCCATTCTTTTCCCGAATCTTTCCCAAGTCGTCCACGTTTGGATGGCGAAACCCACTGGCCAAGGAAGTCAGGGTACGAAATTGACCAGACCATCTCGTATTGCAGGATGCACTGCCTGTGAAAGCACCCTTGGATTGATTATAACTCTGTACGGGCAAATTCAACCATGTGGTATCCAAGAAGGTGGAATGCACAGTGGCATGGCTAAGGCGAAATCCCCCTCGAAGGGTGTGCCGACCCCACGTCCGCTGGGCCGAACCAAACCCACCCCAGGTCCACATTGAAGATCCTCCATCGGCATACCTGGTTACATCCGCCCTTGTCGTACCTGTAGACAAGTTCAATGCCGTCGCGGTAGATGTCACATCATTCCATTGACCATCCAACCCCGTTTCCCATTGCACATTGCGACGATGGCCACGAACCACGGTCGTCAGACCCCAAACATCCAATTCTTCAAGTTGTGTAATCCGGTCATCATGACCAAATCTGCGCTTGATCCGTGACTCCTCAACAGCCTGGTAACTTGCCACGGTTTGCCATATCGCACCGCGAATGCTTTGAACCAAGGTTGTGGCCACCAAAGTGCGCTTTTGTGGTCCATAATTCCATTCCGCCCACTTCTGTAGGCCATTGGCTTGGTCATTGAAAACGTCAAACCGAGGCACTTCAGAAGTTGTACTGTGTTGGACATTGATGTCAACATAGCCCCGTGACAACTTGGCTCTGAAACGCTGTTGAACGTCCCATTGGTCGTATCCGGTGGGAGATTGCCTGTCGGGGTCGGAATTGACCACCAACGTATCACGGCCTCCAATCCGGTCGACCAAAAATGGCACGCGCCCCCAGAGGCTGTCACCATGGGCGCGCCACGAGCCCATCCTTAGCTCCCCGAACTCCCGCCTCGTGACGTTTGTCAAAGCCCCCCACTTAGGCGATTTGAAACTCACATGGCCATGACCTGCCCAACCCCCATTGACAGTCGACATTTGTCCCAGAACCTTCCCTTCCACCTCCAACCCGCTACGACTAAAACCTGGGGTGCCTGTAATGAAGTGTACGACTCCTCCTAGGGCATCACTCCCATACAAGACACTTCCGGGGCCCATGATAACCTGAGTTTGAGCCACCGAAAACGGATCCACAGATCCCGCATTTTGCAAGTGCCCAGCGCGGTAAATGGCATTGTTCATCCTCACTCCATCTACCACCAAAAGCACACGATTCGCTTCAAAGCCACGCAATACGGGACTGATTCCCCCTTGTTGACTCATTTGCAAATGCACTTGTCCCGAACTCTCTAGCAATTCCCCTGTCGTTTCCACTGTGATTACTGACGTCTTGGCTGCCAAACGGTCTAGGTTTGCCATCGACGACATCGTTAGGGCGCCCTCTGCAATGGCGTTGGATTGAACGACTACTTCCTCAATCTCAATCATCGACTTCGTCAACTCAATGAATCTCAAGTCCCCAGCACCCGGCACCAATGCCATGGGCTCGTATCCCATGGATTGGATGCGCAGCGTGTCACCGGCACCCCACATGGGGACGACAGCCACACCCAAAGAATTGGCGACCGCCGCCTGCCCGGTTCTGGTATTCAGAATCGTAGCAAAAGCCACTGGGAGCCCCTTGCTTTGGATGAGGACTTCTTTGACCCTCGCCGTGTCTTGTTGAGCCTGAAATTCCGAGAAGACTCCCGTCAACATGAGACATGCCAAGACGACCCCTCGAAAGGGGATTGATTCAAGAAAATAGGGCTTCAAGGACATCGTAACTCTTCAATTCTCCTGATTTGCCCAATTGGGATTGCACGTACCGATGGGCCCCCAACACGAGTTCCTTTCGTTCGTTGCGCGTCCAATTGAGTTGCTCCACAACACCAAAATCCATGCCAACAATGTCTCTCATCCCCGATACCGTGACGGATGTCATGGCATGCTTAGGCGCCAGTTCGGAGGATACATACTCTCCCATTACGATGTCAAAATGAGTTTTGTCTGGAGGGCACGAGGCGGGCAACAGCCCCAATGTATGCACCAACTCAGCCATAAATTTGACGTGAATCAAAGGCACTCGAGGCTGAGATTCAAGCCAATCCACGGACCGCATTGAGAGGTCGTACAAGTCGGGGGCTGGAGCCCCCTCCTCGAGGCATCCTGACAGCACCTCTGCCACAAAAAATCCTACTGCTGACCTTGCAGGTTCACGGCGGTACGCAATTTGGGATGCGCCACGACGACACTCACGGAATGTCCACAACCCACCACTCCTTCTTTGGCGGAGGTCCACCATTTCCAATACCGCCATGGGGTGCCAAAAGGCCATGTTTTTGGTTGCATTGGCCACCCACACAGGCACAAGTCCATGCTCCTTAGTCAACAACCTGACCACTCGACTTCTGTCGCCAAAGGCCACACCGCCGACAACAATGGATGGGGATGTGAGATATTGCGAAGTATCCGAAGAGGGCATATTTCAAAAGTACATGGCGGGTCGGTACAACATCCACCCGCCACAGCGGTTATCTTCACAGCGCAACCTTCAGGATGACACACGAAGCTTATTGCCCAAATTCCTTCAACTATCAGCGCCGAGAGACGCGCGAAGTGAAGATTGGTTCCTTACCTCTCGGAGGAAGCAACCCCATTCGTGTGCAGTCCATGACCACGACTGACACCATGGACGTCCATGCAACCGTGGAGCAAAGCATTCGAATGATTGAGGCGGGTTGTGAGTTGGTGCGCATCACAGCTCCGAGCAGGCGAGATGCGGAGGCCTTAGGCTCCATTTCTGACGCATTGAAAGCCGCTGGCCATGATACACCGCTGGTCGCTGACATTCACTTCACGCCCAATGCTGCTGAAATTGCAGCCGATTACGTAGAGAAAATTCGAATCAACCCAGGAAACTATGCCGACAAAAAGCGGTTCGAAAACTTAGAATACACTGATGAGTCTTATGCAGAAGAGCTCATTCGCATTCGAGAGAAATTTGCGCCTCTCGTCCAAAAGTGCAAGAAGCTAGGGCGTGCAATGCGCATTGGCACGAATCACGGGTCTTTGTCTGACCGAATCATGAGTCGCTATGGCGACACCGCCTCAGGAATGGTGGAAAGTGCCTTGGAGTTTTTACGCATTTGTGTGGATGAAAAATATTACGACGTTGTCGTGTCCATGAAATCGTCCAATCCCCAAGTGATGGTTCAGGCCTACCGGCTCTTGGTCGCGCGCATGAATCAGGAGGGGATGGCTTTTCCTCTTCACCTAGGGGTAACGGAGGCGGGAGATGGAGAAGACGGTCGCATCAAATCTGCATTGGGTATAGGCACGCTGCTCGAAGATGGTTTGGGGGACACTGTACGAGTGAGCTTGACAGAAGAACCCGAAGCAGAAATGCCAGTAGGTCGCATGCTCGTCGAGCGATACGCCACCAGAAACGGACACCCCAAAATCTCTCCTGTGTCCTCAACACTCAACCCGTTCGAATACAAACGAAGAACGTGCTGGGAGGTAGGAAATGTCGGCGGCAAACATGTTCCTGTTGTGGTTCATACCCTTCGCGACGCAGACATTGAAGCGGCCAGCCTTTACGGTGCTGGTTATCGTTACAGCGTCCCCTTGGACAAATGGAATCTAACTGACGCTGCTTGTGATGTTGTCTATGCTGGCAGTCGAAGCCTGTCCTTCGACGTTCCGGGGACGCTTCAAACCCTCATGGATGCAGATGCTTGGACGGCACTCGAAACAATCCCTGATCGCCACCACCCCCTCTGGAATGCGGAGGAGTCTTGGGAACATTTGCCCCCTCCAAAGCAAGGTGTCGTTCATTGGATTCGAATCAAACGGGCACAGGTCCACAACAACCTGCAGGCAAGGGTTTTTGATGAAAGTGGCCGCATGAGGCGAGACGTCATTTGGGTGGTGGAAACGGACAGCGTTCATGCGATGGTCGACTTGAGAACCACAGTGCTGGCCCTAGACAATTTGAATTGCGGCGCACCTGTCATTTTACGACGGACGTGGGATGGCCTCGACGACGAACGATTGGCCCTTCAGGCAGCGACAGACCTTGGCGGTCCCATGATTGACGGGCTGGGTGACGGATTGTGGCTCGATGCACCAAATACTGCTCTTTCCAAGCGCAACAACATGTCGTTTGGCATCCTTCAAGCAGCCCGAACCCGAATCAGCAAAACTGAGTACATCAGTTGTCCCAGTTGCGGTAGGACCTTGTTCGACCTTCAAGAAACCACATCAAAGATTCGTGCTGTCACACACCATTTAAAAGGGGTCAAAATCGGCATCATGGGGTGCATCGTCAATGGCCCTGGAGAAATGGCAGACGCGGATTATGGATATGTAGGCACAGGACCGGGCAAAATCACCCTTTACAAAGAAAAGGAGGTTGTCAAGCGCAATGTCCCTGAAGACGAAGCTGTGGATGCCCTCATTGATCTCATCCGCCAGCACGGAGATTGGGTGGATGCTCCCAAAGCTGAACTTGCTTAAGCTCTGGGGTCAAGTCAACATCGAACGAAATGTCATCGAACGGCTGGGAAATACTTGCGCTGGTTTCCAAGCATCCAAATGACACTCACGGAAATCGCTGCATCTGCCAAGTTCCAAATTGGCGGAAACACTTCTCGGCCAGCCCAAGCCTCAACTGGAAACCACGATGGCCACGTCACCACAAAGTGAAACATGTCCACAACATTTCCTTGGAACCATGGAGCATACCCCCCTTCTGAAGGCCAAATTTCGGCCAACGTTCCCCACCCTGAGCGGCTAAATATTCGTCCGTACACCGCACTGTC
>DCBH01000114.1 GCA_002313415.1 Flavobacteriales bacterium UBA1112 | reverse complement strand
GGTGACGACTCTACTGAAAGTGCATACTGAGATAGTGCCAAGTTGTTGGCAACCATAGTACTGCAACAACAAAGGGCGGTAAAAATGAATGAACGCATCGTATTCAAACTTCAGATTTATACTGTTTAATAGGCTGATAAGATAGTTTAATCTATTGAAATATTCGACGAATAATTCAAAAACTTCGACATATGAAACTGAGCGCTTGGTTTGAAATGAATCCAACTTCTTTGAACCTTTGCCTCTTGTATTTTTTTGATCAGTCATCACGAAGCAACCGCTCCATGTCACAACGCACACTTGAATCCATTTTTCGCGAACGATTTCGCGAAACGATGATGGTTCTTTTCATGTGCATGTCAGCGCAGCTTCTTTCTCAAAGACCGTTTCCTGAGGTTCCTGAGATGTCAACCTCAAGCCAAAATTGGCGCAACACCATAGAGCCAATACCGTCACCCCCCTCGTATCTCAAGCCGGAATCGTGGGCACTCAACCCAGTTCTTTCACCAAATCAAAAGCCTGCATTGCCAAAGCGGAGAAGGCGCTCACTTCCTGGAATTCAATTTGATACGATTGCAGATGTCTTTTTCATTCATCCGACCATGCTTTTGGATGGGAGCGCTTGGAATGCGGATGTGAGTGACGAAAACATGAACGCTTCCGTTGACCTGTGGCCCATTCGGCACCAAGCCTCAGCATTTTCATCAGCTGGTAGGGTATTTGCACCTCGATACAGGCAGGCTCATGTGCGCATATTTTCTTTGGGTGATTCGCTGAGTTGGGCTGCCGCTGAAGTGGCATATGCTGACATAAGGCGTGCATTTGAAGTTTACCTCGAACAATGGAATGACGGCCGTCCCATCGTTTTGGCTGGGCACAGTCAAGGTTCATTTCACGGACGTAGACTGATTCAAGAGTTTTTCGATGGTACAGCACTTGCCCATCGCTTGGTCGCAGCGTATTTACCCGGAATGGACATGTATGCCTCTGAATTCGATCATGTGCCATTGTGTCTAGAACCCTCCCAAGTGGGATGTTTGTGCACTTGGATGACTTACGGCAGGGGCTACCTTCCCCATTGGCTTTTGCATAAGCGTCAAAGCCCAAATTTCACGGCTGCCTTGGTCACTCATCCAGTGACTTGGTCGCAGACCGTGGCTTCGAGTGACTACCGCGATCATTTGGGCGTGTTGAGACCATCCTTTCGGTTGTCCAAACCAGGCGCCATTCGCGGTGACATTTCGCCTGACGGTGTGCTTTGGATTGATTCACCTAAAGTATTTGGAGGCAAGTGGTTACAAAGAGAAGACTGGCACTCTGGTGACATCAATTTGTTTTGGGTGAATATCCGTAAAAATGTTTCGGCCAGAGCAAAAGAATGGCAGATGAAAAACGAAATACGCCCTTCGAACGATTAAAATGTATCTTGTAAGCTCTATCAACCTTGCCATGCGCCTTCTATTTGTTCTTGTTTTCCTCATTCAGTCCGTCCTTTTGGCGGGTCAATCTTCAATTGAACACGCAGCACCAGAAACGCCACTTTTTTATCCAAGTAAAGTGCCCGTTGAAATGGCCACATTTCGGGCAGAAGACACACAGGGGATGACCATGGACTGGGCGTCGTACAAAAGCTTGCGTGATACGCGGCCCGGAAGGATGACTTGGGAATTGCATTTTCCAGGTCTAGGCCTTGTATCCCTTGAGCTTTCTGAGTTTTGCAATTTGAGTGATGATTTTACCATTGCACGGAGTACAGCAGAAGGCACTCGTGAAGAACATTACGTTCCCAATTTGATGACATACGAAGTGACCTCGGCCGCAGTTGCCGATGACCCATTTGACGGGGCGCAGGGAATCGTCGTGTTGTTTGAAAACTTCGTCCAAGCCTCATTTAAAGTTCAAGGGACGCAGTGGGAACTTGCACCCACGAAACGTCCAGGTCATCGTCAAGAAAGGGTTGACGACTATGTGCTCTTTGATGTATCCAAATCCGCTGCGACCAACACATTTACCTGTGCGGTGGAAGATCAAGAGCGCGAAATGACGCTGCTCACGGCACAGCAACAAAGGAATTTGGTGCCGCAGTGCGTGGAGATAGGTCTAGACATTGACAACTTCACTTACAACACCTTTTCCGATTGCTACGGTGCAATTGATTGGGGTCTGGGTGTGCTTGCGGGAGTGGATTTGGTCTATCGAACCGAGTTGAACGATTTCATCACGTTGCAGGCGTCCTACGTCAATGTTTGGGAGGTGCCGGAGCCGTGGGCCAACACAGTGAACAATGCCGGAACCATGTTGGATCAATTGCGCAGTGAATGGACCTCGTCAAATGCCGTCCTCGCCAATGCCAACTGGGACATGGTTCACCTCATGACGAAGCGAAATGACACAGGTACCGGCGGGATTGCCTATCTCGGTGTGGTTTGCAGCCAGTCCAATGCGTGTGCATTCAGCAGTGCCATGGACAATCAATCTAACTTCCCAGTGATTCCGCCCAACTTTACCTGGAACCTGTTTGTCGTTGCACACGAACTCGGTCACAATTTTGGCGCCAACCACACCCACTGGTGCGGATGGCCAGGAGGCCCTGATCACCCCGATGAACCTTCAGGATCTTCGGGAACCATTCACGATTGCTATGATTCCGAAGGAGGATGCAATGAACCGGTGATCAATGAGCAGGGTACCATCATGAGTTATTGTCATTTGCAACCAGCGGGGGCCATTTTGCAATTTCATCCCGTGGTTGAACAGGCGGCCCTCTTCCCTACCATCAATGCGAATGGCTTTTGTCATGGGAATTGTGCAGCCATTGAGACGTCGTGTGGTTCTTACGGCTGTACGGACCCCAGCGCGTGCAACTTTGATCCCTCTGCCGTCCAAGACGATGGTTCATGTGGAGTGATTGATGAGTGTGGCGTTTGCGCGGGTTTGGGTGCGAGTTGTACGGGTTGCACGGACCCTCTGGCTTGCAACTTCTTCGAAGATGCCCTGTTTGATGACGGTTCTTGCAGTTATCCGCCACCAGGATACCCCTGCGATTGTGTGACAGCAATCAGTGCAACTGCCGATCTGACGGCAAATGCGAGCTCCACAACGACAACGGAAGCCATAGGAACACTTACGACCGCGGACATCACTTTGATTTGGACGAATACGGCAGGAGATGGAAGTTGGGCAGGTGATTTGTTGCTTGAAATTGGTGCTCCTGATGGGTCGTGTGTTGGCATTGGCGGATACGACATTGGAACGGGTTGTTCGCTTGGCTCCTTGCCTTGGCCCTCTGCGTGGAATGTGTCTGCGTCAGGGACGTACACGCATTCTGTCGATTTGACGAGTTTGGGAATGACTGGCGATGGAGATTGGAGTCTCAATCTCATCAACGGCTGGACCAACTCAGGAGGCGCCAACTACAATGTCAGTGTCGATTTGAATGGTGTTTGTTCAGGTGAGCCCGCGTTCAGTGGGTGCACTGACCCCGAGGCCTGCAACTACGACGAAACAGCTACACTCGATGACGGCAGTTGCGATCTGGGTACAGCTGCATATTTTGACAGCGATGGCGACGGCTTTGGACAATATTTGGCTCAGTATTTCTGTGGTGATGTCGTCCCCGCAGGGACGGTCACAGTGGATGGAGATTGCAACGATGCCAACAGCACCATTTATCCCGGAGCACCTGGCACAGCGCAAGGCGTCGACAACAATTGCAATGGAGTCATTGACTCAGACGAAGAAGAAGCACCACCGTGTCCAGAGGATGTAAATGGCGACGGAACCATTTCTGTAGCTGATGTGTTGGCGGTGCTTTCCGAATTTGGATGCACAGGCGCAGATTGTCAGTATGACATTGATGGAGACAATGCAGTCACAGTAAGCGACGTATTGATGGTGCTTTCCGCGTTTGGTGATTCCTGTTCGTGACGATTGAGAAGGCATTCATACTCTCGAACATAAACAGAAGCAACCTGACGAAGAACATCCCGTTTTATTTAGTGTAACCTTTGTGTTACCCAACCTCGCCTGACATGTGTAGACAACATCTGATCTTTTTTGGAGCGTTGTTCGCGCTTGCCTTCAATCTTGATGCGCAAGGCGATGAGTTTCCAGGTGCTCAGCTGTTTTCGACACTGACCACATGGCCAGAACAACTGCGTACGACGGTTCTTGCGGAAGTCCACAGTCTGGATGACGCCTCACTTGTCGAACTTGATTTGGTGAAATTTTTACAGGTTAGGCAGGAAAATCGAGATGGTTTTGAATTGACTCTCCCCTGCCCCATTGGTTACGCCGACCGAGACGTTGAGACTTTGACCTTTTGGCTTGAGCGATTTCATGTGCATCCTCCAGCAGTGAAGGTCGGCATAACAAGCGATCGTGGCTTTGAGGAGGTCGATTATGAACCCCAGCTTCAAACGTTCAAGTTGCACTTGAATGGCTCGGTGGTAGGTACGATTGTCCTGATGACTGACCACATTCTTGGCAGTTTTCATTGCGAGGGTCAGCAATACGATTTAACTCAATTGGAAGGCAATATTTATGCCGTGCTCGATTTCAACAAGCGCCGCAATTTGCCCCCCTTCGCTTGCGCCGTGGAAGACGCCCCCTTCAAGGAAGCTTTAGAAAATGTGGAAAAGAGAGCGGGACGTTCCAACAACGGGGGGTGTGTCGAAGTCGCGATCGATGTCGACAACTATACGTACTTGACCTACAACAACATGGCGAATGCCACGGACTGGGCGTTGGCACAAATGGCAGGTGTAGAGGCCATCTACACCCAAGAATTAAATGGTTTGTTCTTCCTGCAGGCGAGCTATGTGCACCTTTGGCAGTCTGCAGATCCCATGAGCAACTTTGTCAACGACGCAGGTTCGATGCTTGACAATTTTCGGAGCACTTGGGAGAGCACACCGAGTTTGGATGCCGTTCAGAGAGATGTAACTCACCTGATGACCAAGCGTGGCAATACAGGCACCGGTGGAATCGCCTACCTCGGGGTGAATTGTGGGTCATTCGCTTATGGTTTCAGTGCAGGCATGTCTGGAAGTACGACCAACAACATCAACAGCTATTCATGGAATTTGGATGTCGTGTCCCACGAATTGGGGCACAACTTTGGTTCCAATCACACGCATTGGTGCGGTTGGCCAGGCGGTGCCATCGATGATTGCTATTCATCCGAGGGAAGCTGTGGAAATGGACCTGCGGTGTCCAATGGAACCATCATGAGTTACTGTCACATCGACCCTTCCACTCCGAAAGTCCTTCAATTCCACCCTCTTGTGGAAAACAATGCCTTGATTCCAAGCATGTCTGCCGCTGGATGTTACGGCAGCTGTGAGGGATGGACGCCACCTGAATGCGACATCACCAGTATTGCGGCGGGCAACCAACAAGCTTGCGACCCCATCACCCAAACTTACACTCAGCAATTGATCATCACTCACGAGTACGCACCTGCCGACGGTTGGCTTGTGGTCAATGGTGAGCAAAAGGCCATTACATCAAGCCCACAAGCTGTCAACCTCGTGGGAGAGCCCGCAAATAATGCGAGCGTAAATGTTTCTGCTTATTTCACATCAAATGAATCGTGTGCATTAAGCAAAACCAATGCCTACACGCGACGGGAACCGTGCTGTGGACTTTTCAGGCTGACTTATGTGGACCCCAATGCCAACATTCTGCGAATCCGCAACGAGTCAGAATGCCCGGGAGAATTGCACAATTGGGGCCTTTTGTCCCCGTCAGGCTACAAGACCCTGACAGAATTGGTGACTCCTGGTCAAAGTTTGGTCTTGGACCCTGGTGCCACAGTCCAAATTTCATGGGCAGAAGGACTCAGCGGCGATTGGATCATGCTGTTCTTGCCTACTGACATCGCCTACGATTACCTTCAGTGGGGCAGTCAGGCACCTGCCAACATCTATTTTCAGCAGTACACAGAGCTGTCGACGATTTGGCCCGGTGGAGGCGGCGAATATCTCGACAACATTCCTCCATACACTTACATAGGTTCAGGCGAATACGGCGTCGACCAATGGACTGGTCAAGACGTTCCTTGCAACATCACGAATTTGGAGGTGATCGATGCCACGGCATGCAACCCTGTGACCAACACCTACGACGTCACTTTTCAAGTGGATTGGGTGGGTACTCCTGATGCAGGCGGATTGTTTGTCAACGGAGAAATCTTCAATGTGATGGGGAATTCGCTTACCTCTACACTCACTGTGCCCGCGAATGGCGCATGGATCGGATTGGAAGCTTTCTTCGAGGATGAAGTCACGTGTGCGGCAAGCAATGGAAATGCATACTATGGGCCTTCACCATGTGCGGAGTGTCCTGCCGACATCAATGGAAATGGCGCCATCGAGGTTTCTGATGTGTTGATGGTTCTGTCCGACTTTGGATGCGATGCCGGTTGCAATCCCATGACTGATCTTGATGGAGACGGATCCATCACAGTGGCAGATGTCCTCGCTGTCTTGAGTGCGTTTGGAGAGGATTGCTGACGCCAAAGCGCACAAGAGACGCGACCCTCTTAGAGCTACGGGCTACTCGATGGGATATCCCGGGTGTTCTCCTGTTCCGTTGAACTCAAATCGATAGCGAACTTCATCATAGTCGTCGGAGGCTGGGAACAATTGAAGGTTCATTGCGCCAGAGAGCGGACCTGCCGTGGTCACCTGCATGAGAAACACTCGACCCTCTTGGGCCATTCCGTTGGATGCCGTTCTCAACACAAAGAATGCGCCTCCTGTATGGGTTGAAATGTCCAAATTCGTTTCCCCGCTCTCGGTAAAAAACACATCCCATGGCGCCCCCGGATCCTGAACCATAGTGGGGTCTTCGGCGCCTGCGAAGCCGCTCACTTTCGCTGAAGTTGTGAGCCCAATGGTGGCGTAAGTGTCGTCAATCATGTCAGGCATGATCTCAAAAAATTTGGGATTCATGCCAGAGGCTGACCAACTGCCGTTGTAGGGACTGTTGAATACTCCCGCGGGCGCGCGCACAGTCAAAGGGTGAAAGTTTGTACCATAGACAGAGCTCACTCGATCACCTTCTGGAAGTTGGACTGAGATGAGGTACCTCGTCAAGTCGGACTGATGAGCTGGTTCGGACTTGACCTCAAGGACGTAAGCAGAATTAAAAACAGATGCCTTCTCCTCGGTT
>DCBH01000120.1:2308-5788 GCA_002313415.1 Flavobacteriales bacterium UBA1112 | reverse complement strand
TGAGGAACTTCACGGGCGTCATCCCTCGAATGCCCATAGAAGCGATAATGGGGTAAATGAGGAAGATCATCAGGACGAGACCAAGGACGACGACGAGACCGTAACGAAGCAAGAAACTCAGGAGCTCCTGGAATTTCTCGGGATCGGTTCCGGCGGCTTTGACAATTTGACCAGCCATCAAGGCAAAGACAAAAACAGGCATGGCCTTCATGACCATCCACACCATGCCGACAAAGACATCGTTCAGGCCGTCGATGGCGCGAATCAGTGAACTTCGCTTGGGTTCTTCCACAGAGACCAGGACAATGCCAAAAAACACCGCAAAAAAGATGATTTGCAACATGGCCATGTCACTGAGCGCCCTAAAAATGTTCTTGGGTACCACGTCAACGAGGGGTTGTAGGGGACCGCTGTTGGAGGCGTTTTCTGCCTTGTTGAGCTTGTCGGCTACCCAGTCATTCGTGCCCTCTTCCTGGGCTCGAATGTCCCGGACAAGGGCAGTATTGGCCGGGTCTTGAGCAAGGTTGATGTCGTCGAGTTTCTCGATGCCGCCGGCGTCACGCCAAAGCTCGTAGCGGATTCGATTGCTGGTCTTCAAGTCTTCACTGGCACCTGATCCCGGTTGAAAGAGATTGACCAACACCAGACCTAAGGTGACAGCAAAAAAGGTGGTCAGAAGGTAGAGACCTAGTGTTTTGGCCCCCAGGCGCCCCAACTTTTTGACATCGCCAAGCGAAGCCACCCCACCGATGATGCTGAACAGCACCAGAGGCACTGCAATCAGCTTGAGGATGTTGATGAAAATGTCGCCAAGAGGCTGGATGTAGTTGAGCGTAAAACTGTTCCATCCAAACTGGATGCTCGCCCACGCATACCCTACACCCAACGCCAGGCCTAGGAGCACCTGCCAGTGCAGTGCGAGACGAGGGGAGTTGGAAGCAGATCGAGGTGATTCGGAGGTCATGCCCCGAAGGTAAGGCGCGTGGCGCGCTGTCTCAGCGCATGGTCTGCAAGCACGAGACACGCCATGGCCTCGACCAGAGGCACAGCGCGGGGCAGAACGCAGGGGTCATGACGTCCGCGGCCTTCCAAAGTGATTTTGTTGCCCTTGCGATCGACCGATTCACCGGGTTGCAGCACCGTCGCGACTGGCTTAAATCCGATGCGCATGACGATGTCCTCACCATTGCTTATGCCTCCTTGAATGCCGCCGCTTCGATTTGTGGCAGTGCCGATTCTGCTTCCACGATTCACAAACTTGTCGTTGTGTTCAGAACCTTTCATCAGCGTGCCACTCAGGCCTGAACCCAATTCTAACGCTTTCGTCGCGGGCAAAGACCACATGGCCTTCGCCAAGTCAGCGTGGAGTCGATCAAATACGGGCTCTCCCCATCCCGACGGCACATCTCTTGCCACCATGACGATGGCGCCTCCCACCGTGTCGCCCGCTTTTTTGACTTCTGCAATTCGATCTGCCATGCGCGCGGCTGTCTCAGGGTGTGGACACCTTACCGGATGCGCGTCGACTTCGTCGCGACTGTGAAAGGATGGGGGCAGCGGGATGCTGATGTCTTGAACGCGCTCCACATATGCACCAACTTGGACGCCGAGGGTGGAAAGAAATTGACGGGCAATGGCACCTCCCGCCACACGGGATACCGTCTCTCTTGCTGAGGCTCGGCCGCCACCGCGAATGTCTCTCAAGCCATACTTCGCTTCATAGGTGAAGTCTGCGTGAGAAGGGCGGAAGGTGTCTTTTAGGTGGTCGTAGTCTGCTGGACGTGCGGCTGCATTGGCCACGGAGAAACCCATGGGGGCACCGGTGGTCACCATGTGACCGTCGCGTTCAACCATGCCAGAAAGCCAGGTCAATTCGTCATTTTCTTTGCGACTTGTGGTCAAAGAAGATTGTCCCGGACGTCGGCGCGCAAGCTCTTCTTGGATTGCCGACAAGTCCAAGGTGAGGCCCGCTGGACATCCGTCCACAACGCCGCCCATGGCTTGTCCATGAGACTCGCCAAACGTCGTCAATTTGAAAAGGGTGCCAAAGGTGTTTCCAGCCATGCCTTGCGAAGGTATACCTTGCAGGTCATGCGAACGCTGTTGAAGAACATCAAAGGGCTTGTTGGTGCTTTCGAAGAGGTGCCAAGAGATGTGGCAGGACTTGAGATGTCCAATTTCCCCATCCTCTACAACGCTTGGTTGGCAATCGAGGATGGCGTCATTGTGGACTTCGGTTCCATGGACGATTTCCCTGGAATTTTGGATTGGTCTGGCCTGAACATCGTCGATGCTGAGGGACGTTGGGTGCTTCCTGCTTGGTGCGACAGTCACACCCACACAGTTTATGCCCACAACCGCAGCGAAGAATTTTTGATGCGCTTGGAGGGCATGACCTACCAAGAAATTGCGGAGCGAGGTGGCGGCATCCTCAACTCCGCCAAAGCATTGCAAGCCATGAGCGAGGACGAGCTCTTCGATGACGCTTTGAAGCGCGTTCATGCAGCAATCGCAACGGGTGTAGGAGCCATGGAAATCAAGTCCGGCTATGGCCTGACTTTGGATGCGGAGCGCAAGATGTTGCGCGTCATCAAACGTTTGAAGGAAGCTGTGCCGATACCCATCAAAGCCACATTCTTGGGCTGCCACGCTGTTCCTGCCGAATTCGAGGATGCAGCTGCCTACACCAAGCACGTGGTGGAGGAGATGCTTCCCACGTTTGCAAGGGATGGACTGATTGATTACGTGGATGCATTTTGCGAAAAAGGCTATTTCGGCGTGGATGAGACAAGGGCACTTCTCATTGCATCAAATGCGCTTGGAATAAAAGGTAAAGTACATGTAAATCAATTCAATGAAATTGGTGGTATAAATCTTTGCATTAATCAAAAGGCACTCAGTGTTGATCACCTTGAAGTGTGCGGGGCTGAGGTCATTCAGCGTCTCGTTGAAGACTACAAAGGGATTGAAAAAGGCAAGGGTCATCCTACCTACCCCGTTGCCTTGCCTGGCTGCAGCCATTTCTTGGGCATCCCCTTTGCACCTGGTCGGGCACTCATTGATGCAGGGTTGCCGCTTGCGCTGGCCACAGATCACAACCCCGGCTCTGCACCCAGTGGAGACATGACCATGGTCGTTCGCTTGGCCAGTCTCAAGATGAATCTGCTGCCAAGGGAAGCAATTGCGGCAGCGACACTGAATGGAGCAGCAGCCATGGAACTGAGCCATGAAGTTGGGGCGATTGGTAGAGGCCACAGGGCCAACCTGATTCTTTCTCATCCGATGGAGGGGCTCCAGCATATGGCTTATCGATTTACGGATGCAGTTGTGGATAAGGTGTTTGTCAACGGGGAAATCTGGGAGGGGTGAATGCGACAATCTTGGACGTGTGGCGCGCTACTTTGGTGCCATGCAACGCTTGATAGAATGCGTCCCCAACATCAGTGAGGGACGTCGCCCAGAAGTCATCAAGGCCATCGC
>DCBH01000120.1:558-1974 GCA_002313415.1 Flavobacteriales bacterium UBA1112 | reverse complement strand
CGAAACGGTAGAGGGGTGCCGACTTCTTGATGTCGATGCCGGAAAGAGCACCAACCGCACGGTCATCACGTTTGTGGGGCCACCTGAAACGGTTGGCGAAGCGGCGTTCCGCTTGATCAAGAAGGCGAGCGAGCTCATCAACATGTCCGAACACAGCGGGGAGCACCCCCGCATGGGGGCTACCGACGTGTGCCCCTTTGTGCCGGTCGCAGGTGTGACGATGGCCGATTGCATCAAGGTCGCGCAAGAAGTGGGCGAGCGCGTGGGGAAGGAGCTCAACATCCCAGGCTACTTTTACGAGTCTGCCGCAAAGCGCCCCGAGCGCAAGAATCTCGCCGTGTGCCGCAAAGGCCAATATGAGGGGTTGGGCAAGTTGAGCACGGACGAAGGCGCACCAGATTTCGGCCCCGCAGAATTCAGCGACTCTGCCCGCCGAACGGGCGCCACAGCCGTTGGCGCGCGCGATTTCTTGATTGCGTACAACATCAACCTGAACACGACCTCGAGTCGCCGGGCCAACGCCATTGCGTTTGACATTCGTGAGGCAGGCCGAATCAAAAAGCGCGACGGCATCACCGGCCCAGCCGTCCTCGACGAACACGGCGAACCTGTTCGAATCCCCGGCACCCTCAAATCGGTCAAGGGCATCGGTTGGTACATCGAGGAATACGGCATCGCTCAGCTCTCGCTAAATCTCACCGACATCACCGTGACGCCTGTGCACATTGCGTTTGACGAAGCTTGCAACAAAGCCCAATCTCGCGGCATTCGCGTGACGGGCTCAGAACTGGTCGGCTTGTTGCCACTGCGGGTGCTCCTAGACGCAGCGGACCACTACCTCCGTAAGCAGCAACGGTCGCTTGGCATTTCCGAAGCGGAAAAGGTCAAGATTGCGGTCAAGTCTCTTGGTTTGGATGACCTCGCGCCGTTTGACCCCGGCAAGCGCGTCATTGAATACGTCATCGCTGAAGAAGGTAAATCCGCGCTGGTCAACATGACGCTCACCCAATTTGCAAATACCACAGCTTCAGAGGCACCTGCGCCGGGTGGCGGCTCCATCTCAGCTTATGCTGGCGCCTTGGGTGCGGCCCTTGCGACGATGGTGGCCAACCTCAGCGCCCACAAGCGCGGCTGGGACGGCCGTTGGGAAGAATTCAGCGTGCATGCGGAGAGGGGACTCGCCCTTCAGAACCAGCTCATGGCTTTGGTGGATGCTGACACCCAGGCCTTCGACGCCATCATGTCCGCCTACGGCATGCCCAAGGGATCCGACGACCAAAAAGCCAAGCGGCACCAAGCGATCCAAGCCGCTACTCGAAACGCCATTGACATCCCGATGCAGGTTGCGCAGCTCGCCCACGACGGTCTGAGCCTTGCGGCAGCGATGTCCAGCGATGGCAACCCCAACAGCGTCAC
>DCBH01000120.1:0-167 GCA_002313415.1 Flavobacteriales bacterium UBA1112 | reverse complement strand
AACGCCCGCATCAACTGTGGTGACCTCGAAGACACGGATTACGTTGCACAAATCCAATCTCGGTGTGCCGAGCTCGTCGAGAGCGCCACGGGTCAGGAATTGGACATCCTCGCCACAGTCGACCGCGTCTTGGCGGGCTAAACTTTTGGCAATCAGGGAGGGGTGCA
>DCBH01000058.1 GCA_002313415.1 Flavobacteriales bacterium UBA1112 | reverse complement strand
GGCGAACAGCTGCGCCACATTGGTAGCAGGTTTCGCTTCCCACAGGAGGCGCAGTTCACTTCCGAGGGCCTGGCGGGCCTCGGGGCGACGGAGCAAGTCGTTCACGCGGTTGGTGTCGCTTGCAAGGGTATAACCGACCACCGGAGAGCGACGGCCGAGCTCCAATTGAAGGACTGACAGCAAGGGGTTCTTGGCACGGAGTTCTTCTTGGTTGAGGGTGGAGTCCGCAGGCGCTGCTTCGCCGAAGAGTTCGGGACTCATGACCTCACCGATGGCAGTGTTGGCAGTTCCAATTTTGCCGATAACCTCATCGTTGAAGTAGGTTTCCCAGAATTCGAGGTTTGCCGTGCTTTTCAGTTGCTTCCGTGCGCGCTCGCGGTCGTCGATGCCAGGAAGTTCCACGAGGATGCGACCGTTTTGGAGCTTCTGAACGTTTGGCTGAGCCACTCCGAGCTGGTCAATCCGCTTGCGTATGATGCTCTCGGTGTTGTCAATAGCTGTCTCAGATTCTGCTCGAAGAATCTCAAAGATCTCCTCATCCGTGCTCTTGGCAGGAAAGAGATCCTTGTTTTCCATGTTGTGGAAAATTCGCCACAGTTCTACTTCTGGGGCACGTGTGGTCCAGGCAGCTTCAAAATTGGTCACAAAGTCGTCGCTGTTTTCTTTACGCAGCGCTTTGGCGTCGGCAATCGCACCGCGAAAGTCCGAGTTGTCACTGTAGTCGGACAAGGCCACGATGAGGTCGGGCAAGCTGACCTCCAGGGTTACGCTCATCCCACCTTTGAGGTCAAGACCAAGGTTTAACTCTTGTTCTTTTACCTGACGATAAGTGTGTCCAAAAACCGGGTAGATTTCCGCTGTTGCACTGTCGCGCAAGAACTCTCGCGCCGCTTGTGCCGCTGCCTCATCGAAGGTTTGACCTCCGAGCGCATCTGCAATTTCCAGCGAGTCTGCCACGTAGGCGCCGTATTCATCTGCCTTCGCTTCGTACCCACTCGCCACCCAATTGAAGGAAAGGGTGTACAACGTCGCCAATGCCAAAAGCACTGTGAAAACGACTAAGATGTTCTTGTTTTGCATGATCGCTAGGGTTCAGCTGTAGTTCAATTTCAGGTCCGCGAATATAAGAAAAAAAGCAAGGCCCAAGGCGCCGAAGGCCTTGTTGGTTTGGGGGTGAAGCATACCTTCGTGACATGGAAAAGTACTCCACGAGAATGGACGTTTTGGCGTCAAGCTGGTTGGTTCTCGTACTGATTCTGAATCCGACAAAATCGATCCTTGCTCAAACTGTGGCCGATGTCCAGCTGGCCGTTCTCCAATATCGCGGTGGCGGGGACTGGTATTCCAATCCGACGGCTGTCCCCAATTTGGTGCGCTATTGCAACGAGGAAATGGCAATGCATCTTTCTCAGGAGGTGCCTTATGTAGATGTTGGGTCTCCGGACCTTTTCAACCATCCATGGATTCACATGACAGGTCACGGCAACGTGGTCTTTTCTTCCCGAGAGGCAGACCAACTTCGGGCTTATTTGCAATCAGGGGGCTTCTTGCACATCAGTGATAATTATGGCATGGATCCCTACATAAGGACAGCCATGGCCAAGGTTTTTCCGAATCAGGATTGGGTGGAAGTTCCGTTTGACCATCCGGTGTATCACCAACAATATGAATTTGCAGACGGTTTGCCTAAAATTCATGAACACGACGACTTGCCCGCAAGAGGTTATGGTCTCTTTGTCAATGGCAGGCTGGTCTGTTTTTACGACCAAGAGTGCGACCTAGGCGATGGCTGGGAAGATTATCAGGTACACCGCGATCCCGAAGACGTTCGGGAGGCTGCCCTTCGCATGGGAGCCAACCTGATACGATATGCCATGGGCGGGGCTGATGGACTGTGATGGCATTGTTCTTCCAATCCTGAAGCTTTTCCCTTGAAATCAGTTCTCTTGATGAAGAAGAACACGGATGGTTCCGGCATCGTCCAAACGCTTACTCAGTAAGATGCCTTGAGTGGACATGGCTTGAACCAAAGGTGTCCAGGTGTCCTCCGTACCCTCTGCGTGTTGATTCCGTAAATCGTCCATTCGATCTCCCGCCACTTCGGCCAAGGTATCCCAATACATGTCTGCAGTCAATCCCTCACGCGGTTGGCCATGACGTTCCCAAAGCAAGCGCATCGCAGTGCTGAGGGAAGCTTTGCCCGCCGTCAGCTCCATGATGCGTACATCGCACAAAAATGCCAAAACGGCACCTTCGACATAGATGCTCCCTTTACGTCCGCGGACACCCATCTTGTAACCGTCCAACCAAGTGTCGTAACTCGATGCGGCAACGCTCATGTTGTGTCTGCCCGGGTTGTTCAGGTGGCGTTCCAAGAGTGAGGTCATCAAGGCGCACCATCCTTTCAAATCGACGATTCCTGATTTGTACAAGAACAAATCTCCCATGTAAGTGGTCACCCCCTCTGCGATGTAGCCGAGTTCTGAGGGACATGGTCCAGTGAAGTCGTAAGGCGTCCATTCAATGGGCCTAATCCTTTTGACATTCCAAGCGTGATAGAGTTCGTGGCTCGCAATGCCAATGATTTCCAAGTACCCTTCCTCGGATTGAACGCGATTTGCCGGTCCCAGCGCAATCACCGTGCTATCTTCATGTTCGACGCCGTGTCTCACATCGCGGTCGGGGAAGAGATAGAAAAAGTGGTATTCCTGCGTTGGGAACGTCCCGAAATGAGCAATCTGAGACCGAGTGAAGGCCACGTGGTCGGCCACAAATCTCGCAAGGTCAGAGGGCAAGGTATCGTGGATCCAGATGTGGACATCGAGATCTTGTTCCCGATAACTGTCGTGCCAAAGTTTGGGTGAAGCCATCCATGGACTGTCCATCAGGTGTTGCAGGTCGCGAGCTTGCATGGTAGGTGCACCGTTCAGATCTTCCCAAGGCATGGCGACAGCCAAAGCCCAACCCGCCTCGGCATCAGGTTCAAGTATCAGGTCGGAAAGAACAATGACTGCACCCAGTTCTTGCCGCTCGACGTCGTACATGAAGCAGTTCACGGGATTGACGTAGTACAAGTCGTTCTCAATGCATGTCGAGCCCGCATTCAAGATGTCGGCGTGAAACAGCCACTCTATCCTTCGTATTCCGTTGGGCACTTGCCAAGCATGCAGGTCGATCTTATTCAACCTCACGCGTTGCCCTTCTTGGTTGACCCCTTCGACCCAAAGGATGTATTGGGCAAAGTTGCCCAGCTCATAACGGCCAGGTCTCCAAGTCGGCAGTTGAAGTGACCATGACCCCTGTCTTTTTGGGAAGGTCGCAGTGAAGTGAATGCGTTGCTTGGCGATGTCTCTTCTGAGCTCGTAGCGCACATGATTCACATTCTCACTCATTGAAGTACCGCATTCAAAAGGTCAGCAATTGGCTCACCCGTGGTGCCGTTGGGGTAGGGGCTATCCATGATTTGAGCCACGGTTGGAGCAATGTCCCTGATGTACGTTCGGCTGTACGTTTCACCATGAGGTACGCCAGCGCCCAAGAACAAGGCCGGGACGTGGGTGTCGTGAGGGAAGGCCGATCCATGCGTCGTGCCAGTGCGGCTGTAGTCTATCCAGCCAGGCTGAGGCACCAGATACACATCTCCGGAATATCCGGGTCGGTGTCCCCGTACCAAGCGCGCCACCACCGGATCGTTGGCTGCCATTGCCGGGGCATCGCAGGCCGCAATGGCCTTGCTCAGTCCGGGGTCAGGTGCGCAACATTCCGCCACAAATCGCGCCATGGCATTCCTGTTGAGACTTCGCTCGTGGATGAGGGGGTGATTGAGGAAGATTTGATCGTTGCTGTGGTGTAAAATCCAAGATTCACCCTTTGGAGGATTTCCCCACCTGTCTTGCAATTGCATTTCCACCGAGTCAAGGAGATTGCCAGGTTTCCAGTAGTCCGTAGGTAGACCGACTGAAGAGGCATGAGAAGGGACGTTGGCCCCACCGTGGTCGGCGGACAAAAAGGCCGTCCATTGTCCATGACCCACGCGTTTGTCAAGGGCATCAAAGAGGCGCTTGAGCTCTAAATCTAAGCGCAGATACATGTCCATGGTCTCTTGGGCGTGAGGTCCCACGCGGTGTCCCACATAGTCGGTAGCACTGAAGCTCAAGGCAAGCAAATCAGTCACATTGTCCTGTCCCAAACCAGCTCCTTCAATTGCCGCGATTGCGAAATCCACAATCAAGGTGTTTCCTCCTGGTGTGCCTTTGAGTAAATCAAATCCGCCATTTTGCGCTCGCAAGGCTTGAAGGTCATAGGGGAATGTCGGCCGCAATTCACCCCTGAATGCACCCTCGTATGGGTTGTTGTCAGGAAGACATTGGTTGTAGACAGATTCGTTGTGGAGCCGGTCCCAGCCCTGAGCCATCAGCGTCTCTGCACGGCCTGATTGATTGAATTTCACCAGCCATTGCGGCAAGGTCTCTCCGTAATACGTACTTGACACAAAGTGACCCAATTCCTTGCCGTAGAACCAAAATGCGCCGTCCGCAGCATGACCCGCAGGCAGGATGGCTCCACGGTCCTTCATGCTCACACCATAAACCATGGCCTGGTTTCCTGTGGCCATTTTTAGCTCGTCACCAAGTGTGGTTGAGAGCATGCGATGTGGGGACATTTGTCCGGCTGTGCCTAAAATGAGACCTTCAAGATCAATCCCCTCGGCATGGACGCCCTGGACCGATGTGTCCGAGGCGCAATAAACACTTGATCCCGAAGCCCGGTCATACCAGTCGTTGGCCAAAATGCCGTGAATCGTTGGAGTGGTGCCGGTGTAAATGGACGCATGTCCTGG
>DCBH01000057.1:3314-11696 GCA_002313415.1 Flavobacteriales bacterium UBA1112 | reverse complement strand
GTCACCTCGCCGCAGTTGTCTGAAGCAGTGGCGTCATCCAAGATGAGATCTTCTGAACACTCTGTAATGTAGTCCGCCGGGACAAATGTGAACTCCGGTGCTTCGATGTCTCGAACGGAAATGATTTGCTGGGCATCAGCCATGTTACCACATGCGTCAGTAACAATGAAAGTGCGAATGAGATCGTAGTCTGATGCAGATTCAAAGAAGACCGTATCTATGGATGTGGTCATCTCAACAGTTGAACAAGAATCTTCCGCCGTCGCCTCTTCAAAAATGGGTGTTTCTTCGCAACCGTAAGTCGCATCTTCTGGCACGAAGGTGAAGTAAGGCAAATCGTTGTCTGTGACGGTCACAGTTTGGATTTCTAGCACTGTATTGCCGCACAGGTCGGAAGCGAAAAAACTGCGCTCCATGACGTACTCTTCTGGACAGGTTGTCTGTGGAAGAGAATTGAAAACATTGAGGCTGATGTCGTCATCGCTCGTACAATTATCTGTTGCTGTGGCAGTCGGATACACAAAGTTGCTTCCACAAGGCAAAATGACATCGGCAGGCGTGACCAACGTTGGGGGAGTCTGGTCTTGAACGAATATGGTTTGGGCACCTGTTGCTTCGTTGCCGCACAGGTCTGAGGTCGAGAAGGTTCTGTGAATCGTATACTCTCCAGGGCAGCTCCCCTCCACCGTGATCTGATTGCCCTCGATGACCTCTAAATTGCCGTCGCACGCGTCGACCGCTGTTGCAGGGGCAAACGTGGGGCCTACATCACAGTCAAAAGTCGCATCGGAAGGCACGCTGAGGACAGGACCAACTTCATCAATCACTTGAACAATTTGTGTGTGGTGATCGGTGAGGCCACAGCCGTCCGTTGCTGTGTAAACTCGTGTTCGCGTAAACTCACTTGGACAGTCGCCATTTGTGAAGGTTTCCGTCATTGACAGTGATACATCGCTGCATTCGTCCAAGGCGGTTATTGCATTTAGGGCGTCCAATTCTTCAAGTTCTATTGGGCAATTGAGGGTGTAGTTGTTGGGAACATTCACCAAAATTGGTGGAGAGTCATCGGTAATGTCTGCAGACCCCTGAATCTGATCGAAACCACGGATGTTGCCGATGAAGAATTCTACAACAGCGTCGTTGTCAGATGCACAGATGGATGTCGTCTCTTCGCACGACACAAATTCCATTGCACATGTCCCAAGACCGCCATAGATGGTTTCATTCACACATGCCGACCAATCAAAAGATCCCCCGATTCCTTGCTCCAAGTTGACACCATTCGCACCTACTCCGACTTGGAATGGATAGCTTTGAGGTGAATTGGACGTCGAGAGGTAGACAATTTCGCCTTCGAGCAGTCCGCGGCCAACAAGTTTGCTAATGTTGGGACGAAGTTGCCAAATGCTCCATGTTTCCGGATCGCCGGGAAGTGCGGCGGCATCGTTGACGTTGCCTCCTTCGGAAATCCAATCTGCGCCAGAGACGCTCTGGCTGAAATAAAAATCGACGTCAAAGAAGGCGCTTACGTCGCTGTTGTTGTAAACGGTGCCTTGCAGGCGTGCCACGTTCTCGGGATATACACTCCAAGTCAAGGCTTCACCAAGGTCATTGAAATGTCCGGAGGAAACCAATCCTGTAGAGGCAAATTCACCCAGTTGGACGGTGCCAAGAGCAGCTGGCAAACCAACTGGGCGAGCGGCGGAACACGTTGAATACGTACCAGTGGTGTACTTAAAAATGCTTGCCCAGTAACCGTCCGTACAGGTGGTGTTGAAGGCTGGAAAATTTGGCAGTGCTTGAAGTGGATCTCCATCAGAGCAGAAAATTTCAGCAGGGTCAAGCGATTCTTCGATGAAAGAAAGGCTACAGGTTTCACAACTTGTCTGGGCAGACCCATCTAAAGCAAGAAGCACAAGGGAAAAGAACCCCAGAGTGGAAAAAGTGTATCGAAGCATGGTCAATGAAAGGGTTGATGGCATCCAGTCATCATGTGTCCCATAAAAATATCCCACATTTTTTGGTGTGCCTAATCAGAGGACAACTTTTGGTGAAAAGCAAACAAAACAATTCCCGCAGCCACGCCCACATTGAGGGAGGCGGTTTTTCCCTGCATGGGGATGGATACTGTTTTCACGCAGTTTTTGAGTACCTCTGGGGAAATTCCTGAGTGTTCGTCACCTAAAATCAAGCAGGTGGGCGCAGAGCTGTCGAGGGTGGCAAGGGGTTGACCTCCTTGTTCGCAAACGGCAACAGCAGAGAGGCCGAGATTGGCCGCCATTCGAATGGTTTCATCCATTCGCCTTGCACGACACATGGGCAAACGAAGCAAAGCTCCCGCAGAGGATTTCACAGCGTCCTCGTTGATGGGCGCTGAACCAGTCATTGGGACAAGCAGCCCTGTGGCGCCGAAGCATTCTGCGGTGCGTGCGATGGCCCCCAAATTTCGGACATCGGTCACGCCATCAAGTGCGACAATGAGTGGGGTTTCTCCTCGTTCAAACGCTCCCAAAACCACTTCGTCAAGCGGTTGGAATTCAATTGGGGAGGTGAAGGCGACGACACCTTGGTGATTTTTTCTTGTCACGCGATCTAAGCGCTCCTTGGGGACTGCCTGCGCAGGGATGTCAAGGGCGCGACAAAGTCTTAAAATTTCTGATACCTCATCGGTTTGTTTTCCCTTCAGAAACAAAATGCGCTGGAGGGGTTTGGTTTCCTTGAGGGCTTCGAGTACAGGGTGGATGCCAAAAAGAAAGGTGCGTTCAGAGGGGCGTCGATGCATGCTCGAAGAAATCTGGAAAAAATTTGAATCGTTGTGTCAAGTGGCCGCGTGGTGAAGGTACGCGCCCTCGTTTAATCTCCACGAATCCTGCCGTTTCTCCAATTGCTGACCCCTCGGTCCCATACGGACCTAAATTGTAAGCTTCGCTGCAACTCGAAGGCATTGTCATCCAACAGGTTTCGCTTGTTCCGAAAATGAAAAGTCAGGGCGTTGGCAGTGCCTTCTTCGCCATAAGTCCAATATTCATTGTAGGCGTCGCGACGAATGCGCTGGGGAACACCAAAGACAATGTGAATCATCCCGCGGTCGGACCTCCAACCTTCAACCAACCCAGAAAAGCTGGCATTCGCTTCCTCGACTCTCGCGTAGTACGTGCGAAGTAAACCTCTCGCACTTTCTGCGGAAGAGGCACATGCCAACCAAAATTCGTCAAGTGCTTTCTTGGGGTGTTGCGCTTGTTTGAGTTTCTGAAACTCCGATCGGGAGGCAATGTACCTCAAGGGAGCAACGAGCTGGGAAGGTTCTACCAAGCTTGGAAAATCTCGAGGCCTTCCGTGAAAACGAAGGAGCATGTCGAAGCCCTCCAATTCGACCAATGTAGTTCCCTCGAGGACTTCAAGAATAAGCAGGCTATCTGACTGAATGGTACCGATGTTTTTGGGAGTCAGGGTATCCCACCGCAGTCGAGTGTTGCTGAAGGGTGGTGGCGGAAGTTGGGATGGCGCTGGCGTATTTGAGATGATCCAATTGAGCGGAGTTTCACCCTCCTTCAGCGACCTCTCTGGCATGTGTAGACTCAGCGTGTCGCCCACTGTCGCCTGCTGACTGGCCAGTGCCCAATTGGCACTTTCACTCCAAATCAACACATCTGAGGGCGCCCAAACTTCCCAGCGACCGAGATTGCGTTTGGTGGACCATGAAGCATTCCGCAAGACATCGATGATTTGCAGTTCGACTTTTTGAAAGGAGGATGCTTCTTCAAGCGTCCAAACATTTCGGAGCAACGGGGGCGAATCGCTCCATGCGGTATCCAAAAGGTGCCACAGCGTATCTGCAATAGACACCTGAAGCTGAGCCACAAAGGGAGATGAAGCATCGATTCTGCTGTACAAAAGCTCTTCCTTGGGAACGCTGATGTATACATCAAGGGCATTCGCTTCAAATCTCCGGTGAAGAGTGACCTCAGGGTGCAGCGTGGATGCTTCTCGGTCGTAAGGTCGACGTTGTGAAGGAGTCTGAAGTGACGTGGTCGTGCAACCTGCGAGCAACATGGTCCCCAAGCAAAAAGCTTGGTGGAGGCGAGAATGAGCATGTTTTGACCTGCAATTCACAGTCCGAAGTTACGGGCGAAGCCTGCGATACGATGGGCATTGTAACCTTTTGACGCCACAGTGCGTAAGGAAGGTCAACTTCTCATCTACGAAAAACGATTAGACATGCAACGTACCCTTAGAATTGCCGCTCTTGTGTTGTTGACTGCCGCTGCACTCAGTTCCTGTGGAACCCTGTTCGACCAATGTGCGGCCTACGCGGAGACGCCTACGGCGGAAATGCGCTAAGCGCGTTTGAACGTGAACGACAGATCTTGAACGACGTCTGGATGGATGCTTTTGGCGACTGGACAAGCGCGCCCTGAGCGCTCGAGTAGAACCAAATCTTGGTCACTCGCCACGGACGAAACCTCAATGATGAACTCGATTTTAATGGCAGCCACCCTGCGGGGTTGGGAGGCCATTTTTTTTTGGATGTTGGCGTCGATGCTGATCAATTCATAATCTTTTGAGTTGACATGAATGCCTATGATGGTTGCAACACAAGCGGCCAAAGATGTGCTTAGCAGATCTGTCGGAGAAAACATTTGCCCCAAGCCGTGGTTGTCTTGAGGCGCGTCCGTCATGATGGTTTGACCAGATGCCAGATGCATGTTCGTCGTTCTCAGTGGGTGTTGATATGACATCTTGTAGTCCCAGGTCGTGTTTGAATCTGTCATGATTGCAAGATGCAACCCTCGCCGTATTGGACCAACCGCAAACGGACTAACTTCGCTAGACATGCTCAAGTCTTTTCCCTACATGTGGTTAGCCGGGGTGCTGACAATTTCGCCATTGATGGCGTGCGCTCAGTCCGGCACGGGTTTTGATGCTGTGTATGGCGAGGGGGTGGATTTGGTATTGACTGATGCGGCAAGGTTTCACATCACACTGCACAGCCAGGGGGCTGGATTTGGGGTGCAAAGAGGCAAATACAAAGGGGCCTTTAAGCAATGCGGATGGCAAGCTGAACTTGTTTTTGTGAGGCATCCCAAAGAAGAGAAGACGCGCAACCCGGTTTACGAGGAGAGCTTGCCTTACATCTACGGCAAAGTGAACGCACATCACGCGTTGCGCATTCAACGATTTCGCACAGAAACGCTTTCTGAGAAATACAGACAAAATGGTGTGACTGTGATGCGCACGCGTCACTATGGTGCGTTGTTGGGTGTCGCGAAGCCCGTATTTCTTGAAATTGGATATCCTGAAATTCCATACACCTCATTAGAAGTTGAGCGTTACAATCCAGAGACGCACTTCTCAGACAGAATTTACGGTCGTGCACCCTGGGTCAATGGCCTCGAAAGCTTGGAGATGAACCCCGGCCTTTGTTGGAGTGAGGGCATGGCGTTTGAATTTCATGACTCGAGAACAAGCACTCGGACGCTCGAGGCCGCAGTGAATGTTGACCTGTATCTGAGGCCCGCAGAAATCATGGCAAGTCAATTCGTTCGTCCAAGTCGAATTCACTTGACTTTCGTCTTGCGCTATGCTTGGGGTGCACAATGGTCAGCCAAGGGTTTGGGTGACGTGGTAAGTTGAACTTTCCTTTCCGACATTTGTCCCTCTAAGCGACGCCGAAATACATGTCTGCTACACCTCCAACAACCACGAACCCAACACCAAAGGTGCGTGTACCCAAGCCAAAGTGGCTTCGGGTCAAGCTTCCTACTGGAGAGGCTTATCGCGAGGTACGCAACATTGTGTCTGAGCACAAGCTCCATACGATTTGCGAAAGTGGGCACTGCCCCAACATGGGCGAATGTTGGGGTGAGGGTACCGCGACGTTTATGATTTTGGGGAACATTTGCACACGGAGCTGCGGCTTTTGCAACGTGAGCACGGGCAGACCTTTGAAGGCAGATCCTTTTGAAGCCGGTCGAGTTGCCAATTCTGTCAAATTGATGGGTGTGAAGCACGCTGTGATAACCTCTGTGGACCGGGACGACCTGATTGATGGTGGCTCTGAGATTTGGGCACAAACTGTGCGTGCCATTCGTCATCAAAGTCCGGGCACGACTCTTGAAACTCTCATCCCAGACTTTGCCGGGAAGTGGGGCAACTTGCAAAAAATCATTCAGGTTGCACCGGAAGTGGTTTCGCACAACCTTGAAACGGTCCGGCGATTGACGAAAGGCGTCCGCATTCAAGCTAGATATGATCGAAGCCTGGAGGTGCTCAAGCGCCTTGGAGACGCAGGACTTCGAACCAAAAGCGGAGTCATGCTCGGTCTCGGAGAGACTTTTGAGGAGGTCGTTGAAACAATGGAAGATTTACGCTCGGTCAATTGTCAGGTGATTACGCTTGGACAATATTTGCAACCGACACCCAAGCATCTTCCTGTGGCCGAGTTTGTGCATCCCGATACGTTTGCGGAACTTGATGAAATCGGACAAAAGATGGGCTTTCGACATGTGGAAAGTGGCCCCCTTGTTCGTTCCTCTTACCACGCTGAGAAGCACGTATTGTAATTGAAAGAACCTGCGTCTTATGCTTCCATTTGAGGCGCTCTCGGACGACGAGGTGCATCTCCTTCCACACGCCGCGACTTTTTCTATCTCTCGCGGTTCTTCTGTTGTAACTTTCTCTCGATTTTGAAAGAAGACTGAAAAGACTGAATCCATGAAGTTGACTTCTACTCTAGGCAGCCTGGCTGCAGGAACTGCAATGATTGCCCTTGTTGTTTGTGGCAATCTCATTTATGTCCAAAACGACATTTCGTCATTCACCCCAAGAGGTGAAGAAATACTGGCCCAGCCTGATGGTGCCATGGAAATTCGCCGCATGCTGGTTGGTGATGCAGACGGAAATATTGATCACGTAGGTCTTCAGCAATTGCGCCGAGAGGTCGTGAAAGTGGCGGAAAAGCAACGCGTAGCAAAGGCGAACTCGTTGTCCTGGCACGAGCTTGGCCCCGACAACATTGGCGGACGAACTCGAGGCATTGCAGCCGTCGGAAACAACACGCTGTATGCTGGAGCAGTGTCGGGAGGCCTGTGGAAATCGACCAACAGGGGAGACAATTGGAACCAAGTGCTGACTTTCCCAAGTTTGATGGTCGGCTCTGTTGCGATCACAGGAAGCGGAACAATCTATGTAGGAACTGGGTCGAATTTTGATGGCGCAGGAGGACAGGGAGGCTCAGGTTTCCGCGGTGATGGCATCTGGATGTCTGAAGATAACGGAGCGTCTTGGACCATGGTCAACGGCACGAATGGTTATGATGCAACTGATGCTCTTGTGGCCGACCCCACCAACGACAACCGCGTTTGGTATGCCTCTGTAGATGGTTATGGCAGCATCACCAACGGGGTTTTGAATGAAGTTCCAGGAGGAGCAAACAGCCCGAGTAACGCCTCTGACGTTGCCATTGCACCTGATGGAAGCTATTGCCTTGTTGCAGGCTTGAATGGACGGGTGTACCGTTCCATCGGCGGTGACTTCACCAATTTGGAAATCATTTCTCAAGGAGGAGGGACCAATGGCAACCTTCCACAATCAGGAATTGGTCGAGCACGTGTTGACATTGCACTCACTGCAAATGAAGACGGCTCTCATAACGCGTTCGCGATGTATGCCACTTCGGGCGGGCTGTTTTATGGCCTGTACTTCAGCGGAGGTGACGGCGCAGGCGGCACCTGGGAAGAAGTGTGGCCGGGCGAAATCCAAACCGCAACGCCGTTGCCACGTGCTCAAGGCATTTACGATTTGGCGCTCGGAATTTCTCTGAGTGATCCGACGCTGGCTTATGTCGGAGGAATTGAAATCTGGCGCTCAGGACCGAATCAGCAAGCAGAGCAAGCTGCTGCGGCTTTTGATGCACCCGGGTTCAACTTTGGAGTTCACGCGGATGTGCACGAAGTCATTTTCGTGGACGACAATACCACTCACGGCACCATGTATGTGGCTACGGATGGGGGCATTTACCGCTCAGAGGACAATGGATATTCGTATACCGCTTGCAACCGTGACTACAATGTCACTCAATTCTATGGCATGGCCCATGGTGCAGGGTCTGCTGTGCTTGGAGGAACGCAGGACAACGGGTCGCTTTTCATTCCAGGAGACGGGTACTTTTTAAGCGACGAAATGGCGGTTGAAGTTCATGGTGGAGATGGCTTCGATTGCGCCATCAGCATGGTGACGGGGGCAGAAGGCTACGAGTACGCTTGGTTTGCGGCTTCCCAGAATGGTGGTCTTGTTCGCGGCACAGTTGCTCCAGGCAACATCAACAACGCCGGTGATTTTTACGATGGAAACTTCACTGACCTTTTCTCGGAAGATGGAGAT
>DCBH01000057.1:1734-2923 GCA_002313415.1 Flavobacteriales bacterium UBA1112 | reverse complement strand
AGAACAATGTCATTTTGGTCAATACGTTTGGGCAGGACAGCACTGGTGGAACATTTGAAATGGCAACGGCAAGTCAAAACCTCCCGTTTGCATACACGATGGCCGAAGATGAGACGCTTCATTTCTTCGATTCAATTGCGAGACCTGAGAGAATTTTAGATGCGCCTTTGACTGAAGATCCGGAATATTTCTGGCTTGATCCACAGGAAAGCATCGAAGACATCCAATGTGCAGTGACTTCAGACACCGTGGGAGTTGAAATCATCGAATTCGTGACTGAAATCATCGCGACAGACTCTGTGTTCACCTATGTCAATGCAGATGGAGATAGCTTGTTTCACGTTTTTGACGTCCCCACCGGAGAGTACGATACAACCTTTGTTGAGGAGCCAATCGTGAACGTCACGGAGGTTTGTGACACAGTGTACATCCACCCGGCGGATGTTCTGTACAACATCCCCGAACGCATTCGGGTCAAGGATCCATACAACAGCATGTTTGTGCTTGGCTTAAATGGAAACTTGGGTGTTTGGATGACCCGTGAAGCGTTGAACTTCAATACGACGCCCTCTTGGATTCGCATCGCCAATGCTCCGTCTGGATTCTCAGGAACCAAGGCCATCGAATTTGTGGAACAGGGAGAAGAAGCTGGTGATGTGATGTTCTTCACCGGATGGAACGGTCAAGTGACTCGAGTTGCTGGACTGCGCAACGTCTACAGCCAAGACGACGTGAGCGAGTTGGAGGTGACAAACATTTTGAGCAGTGCGGGTGCTGCAGTGACAGGTTTAAGCGTTGATCCCAACAATCCCAATCACGTGGTAATCACCGTGGGAGGCTATGGGCCCAATGGAGCAGGCAAAGTTCGAGAAACCTTCAACGCATTGTCGAACAACGTCACTTGGAGCAACATCTGGAGTTCTGCGGGGCTGAACACCATGCCTTGCTATGACGTGGTCATCGACGCCAACGACGCTTCGGGTGAGACCATCGTCGTTGGAACTGAGTTCGGCATTTTTGTGACTGAAAACGGTGGTGGCAGTTGGGAAATTAGCAACATCGGAATGGAAAATGGTCCCGGTGGATTGACTGCACCAGTTTTCGATTTGAAGCAACAATTCCGCAGCTCCCATCCGTGGAGCGACATCACAAATGCAGGGGCCATTTACGCAGGCACACACGGTCGCGG
>DCBH01000057.1:0-1356 GCA_002313415.1 Flavobacteriales bacterium UBA1112 | reverse complement strand
AGAGCAGACCTCGTGGAACATCTTCCCAAATCCGGTGGTTGGCAACGAGCTCAATCTGCCTACTGAAGGTTGGCAAGGACAAGCGAGGGTTGAAATTTTTGACCTCGCAGGAAGGCTTTGGGTAAATGACATTGTGAATGTTGGAGGCGTCGACCAAATTCGCGCGGATGTTCGTGACTTGTCTTCGGGCTACTACGTAGTTCGCATGAGTCAGGGTGACACCATGAAGGCTGCCAAGTTTGTGGTTCGCCGTTGAGGATAGTCTTCACTCATTAATGAAGAAAGGGGCCTGTTTCGGGCCCCTTTTTTTTTGCGCTTGTGTTGAAGTTGGAAAGTGTGAACGTTACGACGATGCTGCGTGATTGAGCAACTCGGCCCGTCCGTGCTGAATGACGACAGAGCTCAGGTGGGTGAGCCAATCCCCGGTATTGATGTAACGTGCATTGTGCCCAACCAACGACACATCAATGGGAAGGTGGCGGTGACCAAAGATGAAAGCATCAATGTTGTCGTCGTGGGTTTCAAGCCATTCCATGGCGTATGCATAAAGGTGCTCTTCATTCATATCCGAGGACAATGGATTTTCCCCAGTATTTCGACTCCGATTGGACCAAGACTGAGCCAACGCAATTCCCAAGTCTGGGTGAATCAAGCGGAAGGCAGACTGACATGTCTTAGATGCAAACATTCGCTTTAGACGTTTGTAACGTTGGTCTTTGGGACCAAGGCCATCACCGTGTCCCACCATGCATGTCAGGCCATCCCAGGTTTCAACGATTGGAGTACGATGGACTCGCACGCCCAATTCCTGTGTTAAATAACCAAACGTCCACAAATCGTGGTTGCCTGTATGAAAATGGATGGGCAGGCCGCTGTCTGACAATTCTGCAATGGCACCCATCAAGCGTACACCTCCCTTGGGTACTGCGCGCTTGTATTCAAACCAAAAATCGAAGATGTCACCAACCAAGTGAATTTCCGTGGCCTGGCGACCTTTTGCAAAGCCTTCACCTCTTGCGGCATTGCGCATCCACCTCACAAATCTGCGCTCGCGATCCACACTGGTCATTGCAGCCTCTGCACCCAGGTGCAGGTCTGAAGCCAAGTGGACGCAATGAGACATTACTTTTCAAACACGCCGCGCAGGGCAGAATCCACACCAGAACCTCGCAGGTGTGTCGCCAAGATGGCGCCGTCGCGGTCAATGAGCATGGTGTGAGGGATGCTACTTATGCCGTATTCGCGGGCTGCGCCATTGCGCCACCCTTGAAGGTCACTGACGTGGTTGGGCCACACCAACTGGTCTTGCTCTATGGCTTTGCGCCAGCGGTCTACGTTGCTGTCAAGCGATACGGA
>DCBH01000077.1:4486-5685 GCA_002313415.1 Flavobacteriales bacterium UBA1112 | reverse complement strand
AGGCGAAATTGATCCATCGCGACAGTTCCTTTTCACAACCATCCAACGCACAACTCCAAGCTGAAAACGACACCGTCCCCTCTCACAATTGTGCAGAGGTGATGTACTTTTGAGCCCTATGGGAGCTACTGAAATCATTTTCATTTTCGCAGTGTACCTGTTGCTTTTTGGCGCGAAGGGCATCCCGTCTTTGGCCAAAACAATGGGTGAAGCTGTTCGCACATTCCGAAATGCCACCGACGACATCCAGCGCGAAATTCTCTCAGACGAGCGCCCAAAAACACAAGACTTTTCCAATGTGCGCGACGTGACAACGAGGAACTCGAAAGATGCCGAGGGAAACACGGGTGGCGACCACATGGGCAAAGCAAAATCCGCGCAAGATCGTCCGACCACATGACGTGGCTCTGGCTTATTGGAGGACTCGTCGTGCTCATTTTCGGCGCTGAATTGCTCGTTCAGAACGCCTCCGCTCTGGCCATCAAATCAAAAATCTCACCGCTTGTTGTTGGCTTGACAATCTTGGCAATGGGGACCTCCGCCCCAGAACTGTTCGCTTCACTTCAAGCTGCTTGGGACGGCAATGGCTCCCTTGCCATTGGCAATGTCCTTGGCTCGAATGTTGCCAATCTTGGTCTTGCACTCGGGTTGACTGCACTTGCAAAGCCTGTGAATGTGACTTGGCTCGACTTGCGAATGCACTGGTGGGTCATGCTCGCTGCGACAATCATTTTCATGGTCTTTGTGATGGATTTGACCTTGACGCGCTTGGAAGGTGGTGTATTTCTGACGGGTGCGTTGTTGTATTTGGGTGGCCAATTCCTTGCGGCCCAACGTTCTCGCATGCAAGACGAATCCTTCGTTTCAGAATTGCTTGAAGAAACGGGAGATGCCGGCAAATCTTACCCTGTGCTTTTGATCCTGATGTCCGCGGGTGGAATCGGGTTGTTTTTTGGCTCTGAAGCGTTCATTTACGGAGCCACCGAGTGTGCCCTCAACCTCGGAATCAGCACGCACGTTGTGGGTGTCACCATTGTCGCCTTTGGAACCAGTGTTCCAGAAATTGCCGCCTCCCTGACCGCAGCCATCAAAGGCAACAGCGCTTTGAGCATCGGCAATCTCATTGGTTCCAATGTTCTAAATCTGCTGCTTGTCCTCGGTGCAACTGCGGAGGTAGGAGCCCTCCAAGTGTCTCCGGT
>DCBH01000077.1:0-4101 GCA_002313415.1 Flavobacteriales bacterium UBA1112 | reverse complement strand
ATGTGGCTAGGCAAAGGCCAAATAGGTCGAATCGGCGGGACGATCTGCGTGACTGTGTACCTCACCTACGTCTATTTGGTTGTCCTTCATGGCTGACGGGAGCTTCACCTTGTTCCCTGGCAAGGAATGTGAAATCTACATCGACGAGATTTCCCCACAGGGATTGCCCTCGAGATGCTGGGTAAAACGTCAGGCATTCTCCGACCTTTCAGTGGAATCGTGGTGGCATTTGGTGTCCGAGGCTGGCAAGGGTTGGCGCCAAAACGACATTCAAATTTTCGGTCAATTGTACAAGGAGCCTCGACTCACGGCGTGGTGGGGTCCCGCCTATCAATACGCGAGTGTGAAGTGGCCGCATCGAGCCATGTCTGCGGAAATGAAGGAACTCACAGCGCGGGTAGAAGCCCTGGCTAACTTCAGCTACAATGGGGTTTTGGTGAATGGCTACAGGGATGGTCAGGACAGCATGGGTTGGCACCGCGACAACGAACCCGAAATCGATACTGCAAGCATCGCCAGCCTAAGCTTGGGTGCCACGCGCACCTTCAAGGTTCGAGATCGCAGGAACAAAAAGGTCACCAACATTGAGCTAGAACACGGCGATCTGCTCGTGATGGAACATCTCCAAGAAGCACACGACCACAGTGTACCCAAACGGACCAAAGTGGCGACTCCTCGAATGAATTTTACGTTCCGGCGTTTGGTCTAAGCCGTAACTTTGACGCATGTCAGTGCACAAAGAAGCCAAGCGCATCACCACCCAAGTGGTCCACGAAATGAAGCAAAGCGGTGAGAAAATTGCCATGCTCACCGCTTACGACTACACCATGGCCACAGTGGTGGATCAATCCGGTGTCGACATCATTCTCGTCGGAGACAGCGCGTCGAATGTGATGGCAGGTCACGAAACCACCTTGCCCATTACGCTCGATCAAATGATTTACCACGCCCAAGCTGTAGTACGAGCAGCAAAGCGGGCTCTCGTGGTGGTTGACTTGCCTTTCGGGACGTACCAAGGGAACTCGAAGGAGGCTCTGAACAGCGCCATTCGAATCATGAAAGAGAGCGGCGCACACGCGGTCAAGCTAGAGGGAGGGCGAGAAGTTCGAGAAAGCATTGAACGCATTTTGTCTGCAGGCATTCCTGTGATGGGGCACCTCGGTTTGACACCGCAGAGCATTTACAAGTTTGGGACGTATACGGTTCGGGCCAAGGAAGAAGAAGAGGCACAACGTCTGCGAGAGGACGCGCAAATGCTCGCAGAAATTGGATGCTTCAGCATTGTTTTTGAGAAGATTCCAGCCTCCCTTGCTGGTGAAGTTACCGCGTTGGTTGATTGTCCGACAATAGGCATTGGTGCAGGATCGGACTGCGATGGCCAAGTTCTTGTTTTGCACGACATGCTCGGCATTACGCAGGCCTTTTCCCCGCGTTTCTTGCGCCGCTACAGCGACATGGGAGACCAAATGTTCCGCGCAATACGGAAGTACGTCAGTGACGTTCGGTCCATGGACTTTCCCAACGATTCTGAGAAGTACTGATGGCGCAAAAGCCAAGCGAAAATCAACCTCGCCGAAACGACGGATCGTTTCACCGTTTTGCAAAGCCTCCGAAAGCCCCCATTGTACACAGCACGAGAAACAATCTTCAGGTGCTTTATGAGGACAACCACATCATAGCAATCAACAAGCGCAGTGGAGATGTCGTTCAAGGCAGTGGAACAGGTGAGGCGAGCTTGTGTGAGGTGGTGGCCGAATTCGTTGCGCACAAATACAACAAGCCTGGCAAGGCTTACATCGGCACGGTCCATCGCCTCGACCGACCTGTGAGTGGTGTGATTTTATATGCGCGTACAAGCAAGGCACACAAACGTCTGAGCACCATGTTTCGGCATAGAGAAATGCAAAAGACGTACTGGGCCGTGGTACAGCCAGCAACACCCGAAGTCGATGGTCATGTCATCAACTATCTCGAAAAAAACGAAAAGCTGAACAAAAGCTTTGCCCACGAAACGCCCTCAGACAGAAGGAAAGAGTGCGAACTCATGTACAAGCTTCGGGGGACCTCCGACCACTACAACTTTGTCGAGGTCCTTCCTAAAACTGGAAGACACCACCAAATTCGAGCAACGATGGCCCAGTTGGGATGTCCCATCAAAGGAGATGTGAAATATGGGGCGCGACGTACCAATGACAACGCGTCAATCCACCTGCACGCCAGACGCATTGACTTCATTCACCCTGTAAAGCGTGAGACAGTGTCGATTGTTGCACCTCCCCCTGACGACGTGTTGTGGGATGCTTACGTTGCCATTGACCGAGGACAACGCTAAAGCGTGGATGCTGCGTTGACAAGTTTTGCATTCGTTCCAAGTTCCAGATGACCTGCCAGAGGTGAGGTGGAATTATTTTTGCATCCACATTGAATACAAACTATGAGCACACCTGAACATCACCGATGCCTGATTGTGGGATCAGGCCCTGCTGGATTCACAGCTGCGATTTACGCCGCCCGCGCGGACATGAAACCGGTCCTTTACCAAGGGCAGCAGCCTGGAGGCCAGCTCACCGAGACCACAGACGTAGACAACTTCCCAGGATATCCCGCTGGCATTGGAGGCCCTCAGATGATGAAAGACCTTGAAGATCAGGCCAAGCGTTTCGACACCGATGTGCGTTACGGATGGGTAACAAAGGTGGACTTCGGCGGGCCAGTGCACAAAGTTTGGGTCGGCGACAATCAAGAAACCGAAATCCATGCCGATACGGTCATCATCAGCACGGGTGCCTCCGCAAAATGGCTTGGTCTGGAGAGCGAAATCCGTTTGCGTGACATAGGCGGCGGCGTAAGTGCATGCGCGGTGTGCGACGGATTTTTCTATCGCAACCAAGAAGTCGTGATTGTCGGTGCAGGCGACAGCGCATGTGAAGAAGCCAGCTACCTCGCCAAGTTGTGTACCAAAGTGACGATGCTCGTCAGACGTGACGTGATGCGTGCTTCCAAGGCCATGCAACACAGGGTCAACAATCTCGACAACATTGAAGTACTCTACAACACGGAAACTGAGGAAGTACTCGGCGATGAAGCGGTAACTGGAGTTCGAGTTAAAAACAACATCTCAGGAGAGGAACATGTGGTTCCTGCCACAGGTTTTTTTGTTGCGATAGGTCACAAACCCAATACGGACGTCTTCCAAGGTTTCATCGATCTCGACAATCAAGGCTACATCATCAGTGCCGAGCCCGGTACCAGCAAAACCAATGTAGAAGGTGTCTTTGTGAGTGGCGACGCCGCAGATAAAGTGTACCGTCAAGCCGTCACTGCAGCTGGTACAGGGTGCATGGCCGCACTCGATGCCGAACGCTATCTCGCCGAAAAAGGACTGCACTGAGTCCCAAAATGGCCTGTTCGCGCCCTTCGTTATCTGCTGTACTTGGTGCGGCATGGCTCTGCGTTGGCTGCCAATTTCAGGAGGGGCCTACTCAAAACGTGGCCATCGAGCAAACCACCACTGAAAAAAGCAGAGTCGAGGCGACTGAGATGTTCGAAGACACTCTTTCGCTGTCTTCGACACCTCAATTCGATGTCCCACCCATGCGTGAATTGATGGGGATGGTGAAACCATCAGAGGACGATGCCTTTGCGGAACTGCCTGCTCGCGTCTCTTCTCGATCCGGACTTTACCTGCGTCACGAGGCTTGTCAAGCATTCATCCGCATGTACGATGCTGCAGCGATTGATGGCTTGACGCTTACGGCATTAAGCGCAACCCGACCGTTTCATCATCAGGCATCCATTTGGAATCGAAAGTGGAATCGGCCGCAAGCCATGGGCATGTCCCCGATTGAACGAGCTCGCGACATTTTGCAATACAGCTCCATGCCCGGAACCAGCCGTCATCACTGGGGAACCGACGTCGACATTTTTAGCCTTGAACCTTCGGACTTTGAACGTGGCGAAGGTGCACGTATCCTAGCCTGGCTGAGGGAACATGCGGAACAATTTGGTTTTGTTGAAGTGTATACAAAAGAAGAGGGAAGGCCGGGCTATCAACCCGAAGCATGGCATTGGAGTTACTTGCCTCTCTCGGGGCCTTTTCTT
>DCBH01000123.1:34113-45085 GCA_002313415.1 Flavobacteriales bacterium UBA1112 | reverse complement strand
TTTTCAGCCAATTCTTCTTCCAAAACCACTTCGAGTGCAGCTTGGGCAACCGCACACGCCAGGGGATTGCCACCGAAAGTCGAGCCGTGCTCCCCGGGTTTGAGGCACATCATGACGTCGTTGTCGGCCAGCACAGCCGAGACTGGGAAGACGCCACCAGATAGGGCTTTGCCCAAAACAAGCAAATCAGGACGTGCGTCTTCGTAGTCTGTCGCAAGCAAACGTCCCGTGCGGGCAATTCCGGTTTGGACTTCATCTGCAATGAACAACACGTTGTATTCAGTGCAGAGTCTTCGGACACCCGCCAAGTATCCCTCATCAGGAACCACCACACCTGCCTCACCTTGAATGGGCTCTACCATAAATGCACAAACGTTGGGGTCTTTCAACTCGCGTTCGAGTGCCTCCAAATCGTTGTAGGGAATGAGATCATAACCGGGCATGTAAGGGCCAAAGTCTTTGTAGCTCAATGGATCATCAGAGCTTGAAATGGCTGCCAGGGTGCGACCCCAAAAATTGCCGTGAGCGAACAAAATGCGCGCTTGATTTTCTGGAATTCCCTTTTTCTGATAACCCCACTTGCGGGCAAGTTTGTTGGACGTTTCTCCGCCTTCCACGCCACTGTTCATGGGGAGAACCTTGTCATATCCAAACAAATCAGTCATGAATTTTTCAAAGGGCCCGAGGTTGCTGTTGTAAAATGCCCTTGAAGTCAGGGTCAACTTTTCGGCTTGCCGTTGCAAGGCACCGACAATATGTGGGTGGCAATGTCCTTGATTCACTGCACTGTATGCGCTCAAAAAGTCGAAGTACTTTCTTCCCTCCACGTCCCACACATGCACACCTTCACCACGGTCAAGTACGACTGGTAGAGGGTGGTAATTGTGGGCGCCGTGGGCGTCTTCGAGGGCCATCAAATCGGCCGAGCTGAGCGTATCGGTTGTGTTCATATCACAAAAATAGGGTGTGACTTGGCCTTCGTACGCAGACATCCGTGACTCTCGATGTACTTTTGCACTTCGAATCCTTGAGTAATCAATACCTTATCCATGGCGACCAACCGTACTTTCACCATGATCAAGCCCGATGCAACGGGCGCTGGCAATACTGGAAAAATCATTGACCGCATCATCGGCGCTGGTTTCACAATCAAAGCAATGAAGTGGACCCGTTTGAGCATGGATGATGCTGCTGCATTCTACGCAGTGCACCGAGAGCGACCTTTTTTCGGAGAGCTAACAGAATACATGACTTCTGCGCCCATCGTTGCGGCCATTCTCGAGAAAGAAAACGCCGTGGCAGATTTTCGCACACTGATTGGTGCAACCAATCCAGCTGAGGCGGCGCCTGGAACCATTCGTGCGGATTTTGCAGAGAGCATTTCTGCGAATGCGGTACATGGGTCTGACAGTGACGAGAATGCAGCCATCGAAGGGTCCTTCTTTTTTGGAACTCGAGAGCTGGCCTGAGCTTCCACAACCAATGAAAAACGGTCGCTTTGATGCGGCTTTTTTTTTGTGCTCAGTTTGAAGGAACGGGAAATAAAATGAACCCTGTCTAATCAAAAAAGACGTCCGCGAAATTGAGCAAGTAGAGTTCAGTTTCAGCCCTGGTGAGTGCGGTGTAGAGCCATCGCAGCCATTCAAGGTCCACGCGCTCCTCGGTCATGTATCCTTGGTCCACGATGACGGCGGGCCACTGGCCGCCTTGACTTTTGTGGCAAGTCAATGCGTACGCGAACTTGACTTGCAGAGCTTGGTAGCAGGGGTCGTTGTTGGCGGCCTCATGGATTTTGGTCTTGCTTCCCAAATGTGAATGATCGCGGCTGACGTCTTCGTAAAGCGCCTTGCGCTCAGCGCGCGGTTGTGACGCTTGCTCAGAGGTCAACACGCTTAGGTTTATGTGTACTGAAAAGCCAGGGTATTCTGGGATGTCAGCCAGTCTGACTTCCGCCTCGACGAAGGGAGTGCTGTAGCGCTTGAATCGTTTGAGAATCCGGTCCACAATCAAAATGTCTCCGTTTGCGATGAGGTTGGTTGGAAGGTCTTCGTGGTCGGCCAGCCAATGGTAGTTGTTGGCCACGACCATGAGCCGGTCCCCTGCATTGAGGTCATCCTCCTGCCACAATACGCGATTCCGAATTTGTTGATTGAATTGAACCGCTCGTTTGTTGGACCTGGTAATGACAACCAAGTTGTCTTCACCGTATTTGGCATGGAGGTCGACGAGCAAGTCTTCAAGCTCTTGCCCGAAGATTCGCTGGAGTCCTTGCCCAGGCTCAAATCGAGGGATGGGCGCGGCATTGTGTTCATCGGACAAGGTCATGAGCATTCGCAGGTCATGGGCATTGCTTAGTATGGCACTGTCCAATTCTTGTCGGACCACATCGTCTAGGGTGACCTCGGCCAAGGTCAAATCAAACGCACTGCGAAGTTTGCTCCCCTGCAAGGCTGGGCTTTCCGAGGCCCCAACTGGGGGGAGCTGTGCGTCGTCACCAATGAGCATCAATCGACAACCGTGGCCGGAGTAAACAAATTCCATCAGATCATCCAACAGACTTCTGTATTGAAAACTGCCAGAAGGCAAACCTCCACTTTCCCCAATCATGGATGCTTCATCGACGATGAAAAGGGTGTCGGTTCGTCGATTTGGCATCAAGCCGTAGGCCATTCCCCCTTCTGCATTGCGTTTGGGTCTGTAAATGTGCCTGTGAATGGTAGAAGCGTCCTGCCCAGCGTGTCCCGCAAGGACCTTGGCTGCCCTGCCTGTGGGTGCCAAAAGCACACACTTTTGACGGGCATCCTGCAGAGTTCTTACCACAGCACCTACCGCGGTGGTTTTACCCGTGCCAGCATAACCTCGAAGTACGAGCGCGCAGCGCGGCTTGTCAGATACGATGAAGCGGGACCAGACGTGTGCAAAGCGCTCCTGACTTTTCGTCGGAGTGAACGGGATTTGTCCCAACAGACGGGACTGAAGTTCTGCCGCAAGGGCGAGGTTGGACAAAGAGTTCGAGGCGCGAGGCATGGTTGGGCCCCCGAAGGTAGGCTGTGAGGCGTTGTAGGCTGCGTTGCATGTTGTAGTTTTGACAAGCAAAAAATGCGATTCACCTCATGGAAAAGTTCTTGAACGAAATCAACAAGTACGTCATCAGCATCCTGCTGTTTTTTGGAGGGTTCGGCTTCTTGATGAAATACTTGAGCGGAGATGCCCTAGAAAGTCAGCCATTGGCCATGCTTTTTGCATCCCTTTCCATGATTGCTGTGGGTGTGGTGGCCATGCCAATGGTTCTAGAAAAGTTGGACCAAAAGATGTACAAGCGCCTCTTTGCAGTGGGTGTTTTGGGTGCCCTTGGGCTGGCATACTCGGTATTCTATTCCGTAGATGAGGAGATTGAGTTCCAAGCAACCCAAAAGGCAGTCAACGCCACGACCATTCAACGTTTGAAGGACATTCGTTCAGCCCAGGAGTCACATCTCGCGGTCTACGGCACGTTTGCGGAAACCTTCGACAGTTTGTTACAATTTGTACAAGCTGAAGTCGTTCCTGTCGAATACAACATGGGATCTTTTCATGATACGCTGCCTGAGATTCAAAGCCGTGAGAACGGATATGTCATTAAGCGTGCCGACATCGCCCTGCTCGCAGAAAAAGAAGGTATGACCGAAGAAGAATTGAGGGACTTGATTATGGAAGATATGAGTCCATACAAAGTGCGGGATACATTATTTACGTCATTTTACAACGAGAACTTCAAGCCAGAAGCCCGACAAGCTCAACGCCTTCCCAATGTGAGTTTGGACTCTTTGCCGTTCAATCCTTACACGGGTGAACGTTTCGTGATGAAGACGGGAGCAGTGGAGGTTGGCCGTGTTTGGCAACCGACCATTCTCGTCCAAGATCCTACGCCATTTGGTCGCGAGAAAGTGAAAAAGGACACCCTTCGTTTCGGGTCTTTGGCCGAGGCGCACCGCGACGGAAATTGGCGCAATTGATTCGGCGATGAGCCGACTTTCTTTGATTTGGGATGGACAGTGGTTGATGTGGGCCACTGGGGAGTCCGATGAAGTTGCTCGAAGGGAGATTTCGAATCCCGACATGGTTTCGGAGGTGCTCCGCGCACTTCATCACCAAGCAGGCAGCGGAGGGGAAGTGATTTATGCAGAGTGGGCTAGAGCAGCAACCGCTGTCCCCCCTGGAATCTTGCCGAATGCAGTGACGATGGATGAACTTGCCCCGCTTCACGAGCTTCATCACGGTGCCACCAAGGACGACACAACGTTGCACATGCACGTTTTGGATGAGGCAAAAGACGCGCCTTGGCTGGTGGTGGAAGGTGAAGTGGTCTGGGCTGAAGCAGTGCAGGGTATTTTCCCACAGGCAAAACACGTTCCTCTGGTGCACGCGCTGATTCACGACTCGGTGCAATGGCACAGACTGACTCCGTGTCAAGGGTGGTCATTTCGAGTGGATGTCCGCGAGTCTGGTGCAGTCATGGTGGCCACTTCTGGCGAATCCTTGCAATGGATTCATCACATGTCTCGCGGCATCTCAGCTGAGGATGTTCTTTACGCCATGGTGAACGCCGCCCACCGAGGAGGAGCAGAATTGCACGATTGCCGAGTTCGCTGGTCAGGTGAAGAGGCGTTGACTTCAGGTTGGGCTCGTTTTATGGAAGTTGTGTCGTCCGACAACAATCGAAACGGGAAATCGACCTCGACTTGGGTTGCATTGTTTCAATCTTTGCATTCATGCGCATAACTGGAGGGATTTGGCGAGGACGGCGCGTGCCTGATCTCAAAGGATTTCAGGGACGTCCAACAACGGATTTTGGGCGAGAGGGATTGTTCAACTTGTTGTCGTCGCGGGTCGATTTAAGCGGCGCCCAAGTGCTTGACTTGTTTTCCGGGACGGGCATGGTGTCTTTGGAATTTTTAAGTCGTGGAGCCGGTTCTGTAACTGCTGTGGAGCGTGTGCCAAAAGCTTGTCGTTATGCGACGCAACAGGCAGATCAACTGGGAAGTGATGATTTGTACACTGTATGCGCTGACGTCTGGGGTTTTTTGAAAAAGCCCCTGACGCAATTTGACATTGTCTTCGCCGACCCTCCTTACGACATGCCCAAATTGGATTCGCTTCCCGACTTGATTCGTGAAAGCGTTCTGGTCGCCAGCGGTGGTTGGTTTATCCTTGAGCACGGCGAACGCGTGGATGTATCTGACAAATCCGGATACGTTCTTTCGAGAAAATATGGACACGTCCATTTCAGTTTGTTTACCTTCGACTGAATGCGCAAAGCTTTGTTCCCAGGGTCATTTGATCCAGTTACCAAGGGCCACGAAAATGTGGTGATTCGGGCAACCTCCATGTTTGATGAAGTTGTCATTGCAGTGGGTCGACATCGAGAAAAAAAGGGTCTCTTTTCAGTTGAAGAACGACTGGCGATGTTGGAGGCCACGTTCGCGTCACATCCCTCTGTTCAAGTGTTGGCTTACGAGGGGTTGACGGCCAGTTTTTGTCAGTCTGTCGGTGCGGGTTTCCAGCTTCGCGGCGTTCGAAATCCAGAGGATTTGAGATACGAGCAAACGCTGGCTCACATGACGAGAGCCATGCATCCAAATTTGGATACTGTAGTGCTTCTTACAGACCCTGAATTTGCATCCATCCATTCGACAGTTGTTCGGGATGTATTGTCCCATGGCGGAGACGTTTCGCCCTTCGTTCCTGAAGCCATTTTGCCATGGTTGACCTCGAAAGGGTAATGCAAAAAAGATTTTGTACATCATGGGGCATCCTTCAGGTGTGGCTCGCGATGTTCTGGTTTCCCGCTGGCGCATCGGCCCAGTCGGACGTCTTCTTGCAATGGCTTGATGAATCTGGAAATCCCGCATGTGAATTGCCAGATGCCGGATCTACACTTCATGTCAGCGCTTGGTTGGACGGGGTGACCCAAACCGCCATCCAAGCTGAAGATTTGGTGGTAGATAGCACAGGTACTTGTCTTTGGCCCCAAGTTCTAACGGGGGTTTACACATTGGAAGCGTTGCCTTGGTCATGGACGTTGGTCATTGAACCCCAATCTGAGGTTGACACGATGACCTTGATTTGGCCCAGTCGACAGTTTCAGCGACTTCGCAAGAATCCGTCAAAGGTCAAATACGTTGAGGGACACCCCGGTTCGGCTGTGGATAGTTTGTCGTCTTGGTTGAATCAGCAATTGGATTCTCTGGATCTCGATCAACTCATGGCCTCCGGCGCAGTCGGTGCCAATGAGTCACAGGGTGCGACTGCAAGGGATGCACTGAAGCTCGCTCTTGATGAAGGCAATCGTGAAATCGCATCGCATTTGACGCTGACTCCACATACCTTGTGGGGGGACCTCATGGCATCATTGGTAAGGGAATGGCAGTTGAGCCTCGGAGAGTCGGAGGACATCGAAGCATTGAAAGCGTGGGAAGAACCCAAAGATGAGAGGTCATGGACAGCGCAGCTGAATTCACCAGGTTGGTGTTCTTCTTGGGAATTGCAAAATGACCACTGGTGGGATGACCTTGAACAAAATCGACAGCCTTGGCGCTCTTGGGTGGCGACTGGGGATGTGGACAGTTTGTGCCATGCAACGGGTTGGTCATTGGATGAATTGCATGTGGCGATGTGGCTGGGCGAGGGCCAAATGTGGAGCCGTTGGGCACAATCATGGTGGGATCTTCGCTGGAAGGACCAGTGCGAGGTGGCAGAGATGCGTCGAGATTCAGAGCAAGCCCGACGCTATGTGCTGACAGGGCAGTCTTGGGGCGATGTCATGTGGATGATGCCCGACGACAATCTTGAACCTGCATGGGTTGGGGATGGAGATTGGCGCATTTGGTTGGTCACTCGCTCGGGCTCCATTGCAGGAATCCGAGAATGGTCAATCTTGCGTTCTTGGATGTCAAACCAAGCTCCCAACGACGTATCGTGGGGCGTGTTGTCCGTCGATGCCAATGAAGACGGCTGGGAGGAAACATTGTCTCAACGCGAGCAAATCCGAGAGCGAATTCGGTGGGTTGGGCGAGATCCGAGCTGGTGGGATCGCCTCGATGTATCGGGGGTACCGCAGGTGTTGGTGGTCCGACCTGATGGAAAAATCCAAACGCATCATGCTTCATTGCCAAGCGAAGGCTTGTTTGCTGAGTTAAAGCGTTGGAGGCTCACCGCGCAATGACGTACCTCAAACATCCCAGTTCAAGCAGTGCATTCATGTCAGCGTTGGGAGGGTAGCAGTGCTTCGAGGACGTTGCGAATGCTGCCAAACGTGTTGTCTGTGACTTCTTCAGAAAATGGCGGAATCAACCAAGTGACAGCAGAGATGCCTTCAACAGCTTGAGGAATTCCTTTGGTTCGTTTCCCTTCATGTCGCATGGGGTACCAGAACGTGGTTTTCAAGTGAACGACCCCTTCTGCTTCATAGGTGTGGAAGGTGGTGAATGCATCGCCAGTGATCTTGAGGTTGGTGATGCCCGTTTCTTCCTCCACCTCTCGCACAGCGGCTTCCTCCAATCGTTCTCCAGGCTCAAGTTTGCCTTTCGGCAAATCCCACTTTCCATTGCGCTGAATCCAAAGGACGTAACCTTCCTCATCTTGAACAACACCACCCGCTGCAGCCAGTTCGCGATATCCTGAGCAAAAGGCCATCCAAACCTGTTCCAAATCGCTCGCAAAGAGCACCACATCTTGAACGTTTGCATTGCGCTTCAATAGTGTTGGGAGATCGCGAAGAATTTGTGCTGTAGGATTTAACAACGTCAACACCCCAGGATTGTAATCGTGGTTGTGAAGTGACAAATCTTTGGGCATCGGGCGAAATTTCACCCGGCGATTCAGCATGAATACATCGTAGCTTTGTGACATGACCATTGCGTCCGACCAACGCCGAAAGGTAGCGGAATTCTTGCTCCGCATCAAAGCCATACAGCTTCGTCCTTCCGACCCGTTTACTTGGGCAAGCGGACGTCTTTCCCCGATCTATTGCGACAACCGAAAAATCCTATCTCACCCTGCTGTGAGAACGTTTGTTCGCCAAATGACAAGTGAGCTGATCGAGGAGCGTTTTGGCAAGCCTGACGGCATTGCGGGAGTGGCCACAGGGGGCATTGCCCTTGGTGCGTTGGTTGCTCAAGAAATGGGCTTACCTTTTTGCTACGTGCGAAGTTCGGTCAAAGCTCACGGTACGGGACGACAAGTGGAAGGGGATTGGGATACCATGCGCAATGTGGTGGTCATCGAAGACCTCATATCAACGGGGAAAAGCAGTTTGAATGCGGTTGAAGCCTTGCGTGAATCCGATTTTGAAGTCAAAGGTTTGGTGGCCATTTTTTCTTACGGGTTCATGGATGCGGTGACGCGCTTTGAAGAGGCCAGATGTCCTTTCGAGGTACTGACGGATTACCCTACGATGCTTGCTCAGGCTCAGGAGGAGGGATACATCACAGAAGAACAAACCAATTTGCTCGAATCGTGGTCTGCAAATCCCATCGAATGGAGCGAATCACGACAACACGCATGACGCGCATTGAATCTCCAGTGGTGCATTTGAAGGCCACAGCCGACCAAGTTTCTAAAGACTTCCAAGATTGGAATGAATTCGGAAAGATTCTGGCAGCTGGTCCAGTGACCGATTTTAGAGCAGAGGGAGAAAAATGCGCATTTAAGGTCACAGGTGGTGTGGCCGTTCATCTCATTCGGACTTCGGACAACAGCCTTACCGAGGGCACCGTCTTGACTCTGGCCACAGAGGCTCCCACGCCAGTCAAGTTTACATTGGAGGTTGTTGTGACATCCGATGGTGATGGCGCAACCTGCCAAGTGGGTTGCGATGCAGAGCTGAATCCGTTTACCAAAATGATGGTAGAGCCCGCCCTTCAAGGGTTGTTTGGTCAAATGGCAAGCACACTTCAAACGCGTTACTCATAAACCTTTTTGAGGCTTTGGGGGCTACCAACACCATTGAACTTCCGAAGACGGCAGCCAACTTTCAGGAGCCAATTCCACTCCTGCTTGGGGCTGCCAGCTGAATTGACCCAAGCCCTCTTCGTTGACACCGAGGAAGGAGCCAAGCCAAGGGCGTTCGTGGACCAAAAATGTGCGCTGATCGTTGAGCCCGAAGAGGGCATGGTGATAGGCCACAAGAATTTCTGGTCCAGGTTTCAACGGCCTCATGAGCTCGTGACCCACCGACATGGCCAATTCATCAGGTGACAAATCTTGATGCCATGCCTCTGACAAACTCACTGCGGGGTAACTTCGAGTCAGTCGGTTGGAACGCGCATTGATGCCGACACCAATGATGGCCACAGACCACTGGCTGCCTCGCCAGACGTTTTCCACCAAAATACCAGCGACTTTTCTGTGCATGCCTGCATGCCAAATCAATACATCATTGGGCCATTTGACTTGAATGGATCCCTCGGATTGTGATGCCGGGAGCTGCCTTAAAAGTGCGGCTCGAACCGCCAGCGCCGCGTGCATATTGAGGGTGGAGGGCTGCCAATGAGACTGCACGGGAAGGGCCAGACTCAAACAAACGTCACGTCGGGCCTCAGAACTCCAGCGCCGCTCTCGTTGACCGCGTCCTTCTGTTTGGTGATCCGTGGTGAAGAGGACGGCCCCCTTGGGTATGGAATGATTCAACCACTCCATGGCCCACTGGTTGGTGCTGGGTACAGAAGGAAGGTGGTGATGTTCCAAGATCATGACAGAGCTTTGGCATTCGTTGGGAAGGGCACGGCTTTCGACGTCCGTGTAACCCTGTCAAAAGTAGTACCTTTGCCTTCGCGCAAGAACGAATGAATTCGATCACACCTCCCCCAACAGAAGCCCTTGCCCAAGTGGTGGTTCAAGGTCTGGAAGCGATCAAAGCTCAAGACATTGTGTCGCTGGACTTGCGTCCGCTAACTCATGCCATTGCGTCAACTTTCATCGTCGCCTCAGCATCGAGTAGAAACCAAGTGGAAGCGCTGGCGCGATCTGTGGAAAGAGCAACTTCTGAGACTTTAAATGAACGTCCATGGGGGGTTCATGGTTTGAGAGGAGGGGAATGGGTGATTCTCGACTACAGCGATGTAGTTGTGCACATTTTTCACAGTGAAGCCCGCGCTCATTATGCGTTGGAAGAATTGTGGGGAGATGCTCCCATTCAACACCACAACTCGAATTGAACACAATGGACAAGAAAACTCCCAAAAACAAACCCTCGGGCAACGAAAAATCGAGCCAGCCTTCTGGAAAGCCCGGGCGACAGATGAATTTTTATTGGGTGTATGCCATTGTGGCTGTGCTTTTGCTGGTTACCATTTGGATGGGAGAATCCAGTGGACAGAAGAAGGTTCAGTGGCCCGAATTCAAAGAAATGGCGGAGGCTGGTCAGATTGTTCGCGTGACCCACAACGGTCAAACGGCCAACCTATTTTTCACACAGGCTGTGCGCGACAGCCTTTTTGGAGAGAGAACAGACCCGCAAATTTTACAAACACTCTATGCGGGAGCTGACGCCTCCATGAACATCCCTGATGGCGAGGCCTACCAAACGGACTTAAAGCAATTGCAAGAGGCTCATGGCTTCGATTTACGCTACGATCCGCCCAATGAGTGGGGAGGCCAGATTTTGTCATGGGTCATTTTTCTCGGGTTGATGGTCGTGGTTTGGATGTTTCTGATGCGTCGCCTCGGTGGAGGTGCGCCTGGAGGAGGCCAAATTTTCAACATTGGCAAATCCAAAGCTCAGGTCTTGGAAAAAGGAGAGGGGACAGATGTGACCTTCAGCGATGTCGCTGGGGTGGATGGAGCCAAGGAGGAACTTCACGAAATCGTGGATTTCCTTAAGAATCCGGACAAGTACACAGAACTGGGCGCCAAAATTCCCAAGGGGGCGCTTCTCGTCGGTCCACCAGGCACAGGTAAAACACTTTTGGCCAAAGCGGTTGCTGGCGAAGCT
>DCBH01000123.1:32054-33730 GCA_002313415.1 Flavobacteriales bacterium UBA1112 | reverse complement strand
GTGGGTGCTTCGAGGGTTCGCGACCTGTTCAAGCAGGCCAAAGAAAAGTCTCCGGCAATCATATTCATTGATGAAATCGACGCAATAGGGCGCGCGCGTGGAAAGAATGCAAATTTTGGCTCCAACGACGAGCGAGAGAACACGCTTAACCAACTCCTGACGGAGATGGATGGTTTTGGAACCAACAGTGGGGTCATTATTCTCGCAGCCACCAACAGAGCAGATATTCTAGACAAGGCTTTGATGCGGGCTGGTCGTTTTGATCGACAGATTTATGTGGACATGCCGGACGTGAATGAGCGCAAAGCCATCTTTGACGTCCACCTGCGTCCCATCAAAACGGACAACTCCGTGGACATCGATTTTTTGTCAAAACAAACGCCTGGTTTCAGTGGTGCTGACATTGCGAATGTCTGCAACGAAGCGGCGCTGTTTGCTGCCAGAAAAGAAAGACAACTGGTGTCTCACCAAGATTTTTTGGATGCGGTGGATCGCATCATTGGTGGGCTGGAAAAGCGAACGAAAATCATTACCGAAAATGAGAAAAACACCATTGCCTTCCATGAAGCGGGTCACGCAGTGGTCAGTTGGTTGGTAGAGTTCGCATCTCCACTTGTCAAGGTGAGCATCGTCCCGCGTGGTCAAAGTTTGGGTGCTGCATGGTATCTCCCAGAGGAGCGGGCAATCACGACAACAGAGCAAATTTTTGATGAGATGTGCGCTGCGTTAGGGGGGCGCGCTGCAGAGGAAATCATGTTCGGAAAAATTTCGACCGGGGCCTTGAGTGATTTGGAAAAAGTGACCAAACAAGCGTACTCCATGGTATCCATTTACGGATTGAATGACCGCATCGGCAACCGAAGTTATTACGACAGCCGAGGGGAGAGTTCGTTCACCAAACCCTACAGCGAAGAGACGGCTCGCATCATCGACGAAGAGGTGAGTGCAGTGATTGAGAAAGCTTACGACCGCGCAAAAGACATTCTTGCGACCAACCGAGAAAAGCTTGAAGCGTTGGCCCAATCTCTTCTCGACAACGAAGTCATTTTCAAAGAAGACGTTGAACGCATTCTTGGAGCGCGGCCATTTGCCCCAGCTGCTTCTGTGCTCAAGGATGGAGTCCAAGAGGGGGAAGCAGAAAACAAACCATCTACACAATCTGAGGTTGAATCAGCGTCGGAGGATACCCCTGGCGAATCGACTGCGGAAGAATGAAGGGATGGGTGCTCGCGACACGGTGTCAAGATGCCACCATGGCGCCGCTCATTCAGGGAGGTCTCGATTCTGCAGGTATTCCATCTGTGTTGCTCAACAAGCGCGATTCGAGCTACGTGGGGATGGCATTTGCGTCTCGGCCCCTCGAAATTTGGGTCCCAGAAGCGCATGCCGAAGATGCTCAGGCTTGGCTAAAATCACTTGAAGGATGAGTGGAAAAAATCCACATGAATTCAGAACTCGCGCGCTCACAGGTGGTTTGATTGTGGCAGTAGTCACGGGAGCTGTGATGTGGTCTGTTTGGAGCAATGCGCTGTTGTGGTTCGTTGTGGCTACCATGTCTTGGGTAGAGTGGCTGAATGCACCTGAAGGACCAGTCACAAAGTGGCCCAAAGCGTTGCTCTTTCTCTTTCCTGTTCCTGCCCTATTGGCTTTGATTTGGATGGGGTTGGCAGAACCGT
>DCBH01000123.1:27066-31666 GCA_002313415.1 Flavobacteriales bacterium UBA1112 | reverse complement strand
ACAGGGGCCTATCTCGTGGGAAAACCCTTGGGTAAGCGCAAAATTTGGCCGTCCGTTTCGCCGGGAAAGTCGTGGGAGGGAGCTCTTGGTGGAGCATTATCTGCCTCGCTTGTGGCTTGGGCATCGCTCGGTGTGGAGTGGTCTTGGATGGGCTTTGTAATGGGATTCTTGTCCACGGCAGGGGACCTTACTCAAAGTGCCTGGAAGCGTCGACGCAACTTGAAAGACTCTGGGACTTTACTTCCAGGTCACGGCGGAATCATGGACAGATTTGATGGCTTTGTTTACGCAGGTCCAGTGTATGTCGTTCTTTGGTGCATTTTCACCCCTTAAAACAGAGAATTCATGAGATTGCACAGGGAGGGACATGGATTGATTGCTTTGGCAGTGGTGACGGGAGCAGTCTTGGTTTGGATTGTGATGTGGCTGGGGGCCCCGGATTGGGCGGTCCGATTGATGTTGCTCCTCGCCGTTGTCGATGTTGTTCTCGTGGCTCAATTCTTCCGCATCCCCTCGCGTACCGTTGCGGCCAAAGAGGGCGAAGTATTGTGTCCTTCGGATGGCAAGGTGGTTGTGATTGAGGAGGTCGAAGAGCCCGAGGTCTTTGGAGACAAGCGAATTCAGGTGAGCATCTTCATGAGCCCGTTCAACGTTCATGCTCAATGGTCTCCGATTGCGGGTGAAGTGAGCCACACGAAATATCACCCGGGCAAATATTTGGTGGCTTGGCATCCCAAAAGCAGCACGGAGAATGAGCGAACCACGTTGGTGATTCAAGGTGAGCGCGGATCTGTCCTTTTTCGACAAATTGCCGGTGCTGTGGCCCGACGTATTCGATGGTACATTCAACCTGGACAGCGAGTTGACATCGGTGAAGAGGTCGGCTTCATCAAATTTGGTTCGCGCATTGACGTTTTTCTTCCGCTTGGGTCAAACGTCCACGTTGAGCTCGGGCAAAAAGTAAAAGGTCGAGAAACCGTCCTGGCTACGCTGCCCGATTGAGCTTGGTGGTTTGGTCTTCCCCCTCACGGACATTACTTTGTGTGCCAAATCAGATTATCATGAAACACTTTGCCTTTTTCGTGCTCTGCTTACTCGTCGCAGCGCCCACGTTTGCTCAAAAGCACGCGCTTGAGCGTGCACCCCAAGTCTCAGTCTCTTCGCGTGTCAAAGCCCCCATGCCTACTCATGCTGTTTTGGACATCGATCACCGTCCAGAAATGCCTGTGAACAATCAACCTACGCAAGCCGCTGAACACGTTCAAATTAGAGAGCTCGTGGTGGAGCGCCAGGTCATAGGATTGACACAATATGACCTTCAGTCAAATGCGGCCATTGATGACCGTGTCGCAGGCAATGGAAGTGCAGTGAGCGCTGCATGGACGATGAGTCTTGATGTCAGCCCCTTCGAGGATCGGGGCACGGGCTACAACTTTTACGACGGTGACTTGTGGGACGAACAGCCTTATGAACGCATCGAGAATGTCCGCATTGGATGGCCATCCATCAATCATCTTGGTGACGGCCGTGAAGTGGTCATCAGTCACGCCGCCGTGGAAACAGGACTTCACATGGTGCGTCGCGACGCAGGCACAGGTTCGTGGGTGGATTCAGATCTCCCCAACAATGCAATCCTAGACGACGGAACGACCGTAGGCAACCTCTGGCCTCGTGCAGCAGTGGGTGGACTGAATGATGAAATCATACATGTTATCTGCATCACCACGCCCGTGGCCAACGGTGGTTTGGAATACCAAGGTCAGGATGGTGCGTTGTTGTATTACCGGTCATTGGATTACGGTGATACTTGGGAGATGCAGACGTTTCCTCAGTTGGACTCGTCCAACTTCATCAACATGAGCGCGGATGCCTACGCCATTCATGCACATGAAGGTGTGGTTGCGTTTGCGGTGTTCAACGATTTGCAAGACAGCTTTGTCATGATTTCTGATGATGCCGGTGACAATTGGGAGTATCACGTCGTTGCGGATTTCCCTGTGGACATGTACACCGTGGACAGCGGCCTGCCAGACAGCCTCGGTTACGACTTTGATGGCGACGGCATTTTCGCAGAATACCTCAACTCAGACGGTGCAGGAGATGTACACGTGGATGAGTTTGGCACCGTACACTGTGTGTTTGGAGCGATGTATTACGCCGATGCCGACACCACAGACGCGAATTTCAGTTTTTTTCCAGGGACCAATGGATTGCAATATTGGCGTGAAGATTTTGGCAATGACAGCAGTGTGACCATCGCCTATGCCTATGACGTGGATGAGAGTGGGGCACTTGATTTAGAGGACGACATTGCGTTGTACTTCGTGAATCTCGCGGGCATTCCTAGCATGGGTTCGGACGAAGACGGGAACCTCTATGTGAGCTACAGCGCCATCATGGAGAACTACAGTTCAGGCACCCAGAACTACCGACACATCTATCTCGTCAATTCAGAGGACAATGGAGATACTTGGAACAGTGATGAAGCTTGTGATTTAACCCCAGACATCGATTTCGACGGGTACGAGTCCATTTTTGGATCCATCAGCCCGCGTCTGGACGAACACGTAGAATTGATTTACCAACGTGACTTTGAGCCTGGGCTGCATATTCGCGGGGATGAAGATCCGTTGGACGTCAATGAAATTGTACACATTCGCGTGCCCATCGACGATTTAGGTGAGTGCGCTGACATCGAATTCGAAGATTGGGTTGGTTTGGCAGAGGCTTTTCAGCCTGGGCAAGTTCAGCTCTTTCCCAACCCAGCAAGTACGCAGGTGGAACTCATCATTGACCGACCTGGAGCCCACGATGTACGCGTCTTAGACATCGAGGGACGCCAACACATGGCGTGGACAACGACGGGCCTGGTGGAACGCATGGATGTGCGTGCTTTGACACCGGGTATGTATTTCGTCGAATTGACGCAAGGAACACAGCGCACCGTGGTGCGTCTTGCGGTTCACTGAACCAAGGCATTTGACTGCCATAAAGCGGCACTTCTGTGTCGCTTTTTTTATGTCCCAACGCATCTTTGCCTCATGAACGTGCACTTGCTCTCCATTGGTGATGAATTGCTCATCGGTCAAACCATCAACACCAATGCCGCCTGGATGGGCAAGAAACTGACTGAGGACGGTTGGCGCGTGTCTCGTGTGGTGATTTTGTCAGATGACCCCGAGACCATCCGTCGCGAGTTGGACGACGCACTTTCCATTGCGGATGCTGTGCTGTTGACGGGAGGATTGGGCCCCACCAAAGACGACTTAACCAAGCATGTCTTGGCGGACTACTTTGGTACAGAACTGGTGATGCACCAGGACATTGCAGACAAAATCAAGGCGTGGTTTGAATCACGCAATGTGCCCTTTCACGAAGTCAATCGACTTCAGGCCATGTTGCCAAGGGACTGCACAGTGCTGCCCAACCCCTTGGGCACGGCATCGGGCATGTGGTTTGAAAGGCCCTCTGGTCAGGTCGTGGTGAGCATGCCAGGCGTGCCTTATGAAATGGAAGGTCTTATGATGAGTGAAGTCTTGCCACGACTCCGATCCCATTTCAAGCTGCCGACCACCCTGTATGAGACCATCGTTACAGCTGGCATAGGAGAATCTTCGCTTGCCGCCTTGGTTTCAGATTGGGAAAGCGCGCTGCCGAGCAAAGGAGTGTCACTTGCCTATTTGCCCTCTCCAGGACAGGTCAAGGTGCGAATTGGCGTCCAAGGCCCGGCAGAGGATCGAAAATCACTGGCTCACCAGTTGGAAGCTGAGGCGCAGGCTTTTGTGGATTTGGCCTACGACCACGTCATTGGTCGAGGCGACTCTGGGTTGCCTGAAGCTGTTTTGAACATGCTGAAGAAACGTGGAGAAACGCTGTGTACAGCAGAGTCTTGCACGGGTGGTCAAATTGCAGCAATGCTGACGGCGGTGCCTGGAGCCAGCGCATCGATGTGGGGAGGTGTGGTGGCCTATGACAACAGGGTGAAGCAAGACCTCCTTGGTGTGAGTGCAGAGAATTTGGCCAAACACGGCGCCGTCAGTGAATGCGTTGTGAAGGCCATGGCACGGGGTGCCAGAATGCGTCTGGGAACAGACTGGGCCTTGGCCACGTCTGGCGTTGCGGGACCCAGCGGAGGCACAGCAGCGAAGCCAGTTGGGCTGGTGTGGATGGCGGTGGCAGGTCCAGAAGGAGAGATGGCGTGGTGTCATCGCTTTGGTTCACAGCGAGAACGAATTGTTCAACGCGCTTCGCGACGAATCCTCACTCATCTTCATGAAGCCATGCGCCAGGGACCGAGGCGGGTTGGATGAATGGGGAAAAAGTTGTTTCTTTGCAGTCCTTAAAAAGAGAGCCATGAGCCGCATCTGTGAAATAACTGGGAAGAAAGCGATGGTGGGAAACAACGTTTCTCACTCTAACCGTAAGACAAAGCGTCGTTTCTACCCCAATCTCCAGAGAAAGCGATTCTACATTCCTGAAGAAGATCGCTGGGTGACCTTGCGCGTTTCGGCCAAGGCCATTCGCACCATCAGCAAAATTGGCGTGCTCGCAGCCATGAAGCGCGGCGAAGAGCTTGGAGTCCTCCAAGCGAAGTAATCGC
>DCBH01000123.1:0-26672 GCA_002313415.1 Flavobacteriales bacterium UBA1112 | reverse complement strand
CTGAAGTAGACAAAGTACAGAATTGCAGCACAAAAAAAAGACGCCCTGATGGGCGCCTTTGGTTTTTCGTTGTGCAGTCCAACGACTCAATGCCGGGCAATCAGAGTTGACCGCCGAAAATCAATTGTTTCCCAAAATCAATGGCAACCCATCGTCGCCTCCACCCACCACCACAATTTTTGTGTTGTTGCTCTTGGCGATTTCCTTGGTGGCTTCGATGCCCTTCCACTTGAGTAGCTTTTCGCTCAACCCCTTGGAAATGATCTCTTCGAAGTCTCTTATGCCGGCAGCCTCAATTCGCAGACGATCCGCTTCTTTTTGGGCTTTTTCGAGGCGGAATTCATACTCTAGAGATTCCTGCTCCTGTTGAAGTTTTCTTTCGATAGCCTGCTCAAGGGTGGTTGGCAGTGTAATGTTGCGAATCAATACATCATTGAGCTGAACGTAGTTTTCCGCGAGCTTGTCTGCGAGCTGATTTTTGATTTCCAGCTGGATTTGTTCGCGCTTGGTGGTGTTGAACTCCTCCGGTAGATACTTTGCAATCACCTCTCGTGCCACCGAACGCATTGCTGGACGAATGACTTTCTCTTCATAATTCCGGCCTCTTTCGATCTCGAGCCTGCCGAGGTTTTCATATTGAGGCTGCGTGAAGACCGTCATGTCCATGTTGATTTTCAGAAGATTTGAACTCAGGACTTCCAGAGCCTCCATTTGCTCTGTTTGACGGATTTCATACTCATACACTTTGTTCCAAGGTGCTTTGAAGTGGAATCCACTTTTCAGGGGTGATTCATCAGGATCCACTCCTTCGCCAAAGGTGTGGAAAGTCAAACCGGCATAGCCCGATGGAACGGTAACCGTCAAGGACCCCCACAACATGAATACAGGAAGGAAAATGATCAAAACAAGGAGGATGCCGCGCAAGCGGCGGCGGTCTTCAGGTGAGGCAGACATATTCATGGGTGAAAGATAGCTCGAGGAGGGGGGAACTCACAATGTAGACTGCGGTGTTCACGGCCTTTAACGGCTGCCGCTTGCCCTTCGAATGGCCCACTCTGCGGTGAGTATGACCAAGAGGGTGAGGAGCAACCACAGTTGTGCATGCAAGGGCATTCTCTCTGAAGAGGTGTGGACAACATCTTGGCTGTTGGTGCCATCGGCAAATGCAGCCCAGGCTTGGCCAATTTCTTCCATGTCGTTAGAATCATTTAAGGTTCCGAGATAAGCGCCCTCGGTGCGCAATGCAAGTCTCCTGAGCAGGCCGTGGTCGGCAGGCACCAAACTGGCTTCAGCTTGTACAGCATTCACCACCAACCTTCCTCGCTCACTCAATTGCTCGCCGTTTTGAGTGCATGTGGCTACCCAGTTGTAGACTCCGGGAAGCAGCATGCCCAAATCGAGACTGAAATCTGTTCCACTGGAATTCTCTATGAATCGATGAACAGTCGGTTCTGCATCGTTTCGCATCAATTCCAAAGAGACTTCTACGTTGATGGTAGGAGAGAGAGAGGCGTCATACACTTCTGCGGTCAGTTGGCATCGGAGATCTTCATCCATTCGTTCAGGAGCTCGAATCCGAAGGCGCTTGACATCGTCGCGGCTGCTGAGGTATTGGAGCGTGCGATTGACCAATTCATCAAAGGCCGCACTTTCGCCATCATGGATGACGAGGTCTTGCATTCGCCATCTCCACAACCCTTCGCCTAAGGTGACGGCCACACGACGTGAGTCACCCTCTCGCACTGCCCATAGTGGCCAATCTGTATTGACAGGTCCCACCTGTTGATGCAAAGCGGACACTAAGGCTGGTGTGGTTGTGTATTCACCCGTAGGACAGGCCAATGGAGGCCAAAGGGCGAGCATTCTATCCAAATCCGTGGGCAAAGGGAAAGATTCGAAGTCACTCGCCGTGTGACCTTTCGACTCGGTGACCAAAGGTTGAAAATCGTTTTGGAATCCAACCAAGTTGAGATCCCAATCATTCCACGCAGTGGTCGCTCCACCCAAAATCCAAACGGCACGAGCTCGCTGAATGGCATCTGTGACAACTGAAGGGATCAAGGATGGAGTCAGGTGATGCATGATCAGAACATCGTGATCTGGCAGCGTTGCTCCGCCATCCAATTCGGATACCCAGATGACATTGGTCTCTTGGTGAACATTTGTTTCAGCAGCATTTCGGACGGCTGCTATGTCTGGGTGGGGAGCGGCTGCCACGATGAGGATTTGGCGCTGACTTTCCAAGATGTCAATCGTAGCCTGCTTCCTGTTGTTGATGGTGGTAACTTCTTTCCCAACCCATGAAGGATCGGGGGTGATGGAGGCCTTCAGGGTCATTGGGCCTGGGACCTCTGCATTCACCTGGACAGTCCAGCGTGTGCTGCTGAAATTGTGGTTAGGGGTCCAGGTTCTCGTATCTAGCGTGGTTTTGCCAGAGCTCAAACGCAAAGTCATCGGAACATTTTCAGCGCCTCGCGCTTGAAATGTCACCTCGACAGGGAAGGCATTCCCCAAGTAGGCGACTTCGTTGATTCGGAACTTGGTGACTTCTAGGTCGGTGACAAGTGCGGTATCTCCAGTACCAATGAAAAGGTGAGGTGCATCGAGGCGAGATGCTGTAAATTCAGGGTCAGGGCCGCGATTTGCTCTTCCATCTGTTACGACCACAACAGCAGGGACATTTCGATGGACGTAACGGTCTCGAATGGTCTCCAATGCAGAGCCCAAATCAGTTCGTTTGCCGTGAGGGTTCCAATTCGCAGCTTGCAATTCGGTCACGTCTCGGTCAAAGGAGAACAAATCCACATCCCAGTTGGCAACGTCACCCCAGGTGGCCACATCGACAATGAATTTCGCCATGGCTTCTTTGCGGGCCATGCTGTCCTCGCCCAACCATTGAGAAGAGGTAGCATCCACCAACACTGGAAGGACAGGAGCCTCCCGTGTCTCTGTGGTGGTGCGTAACATGGGGTTGAGTAGCAAAAAACCAAGGATCCCCAATACAGCCGCCCTTAGGATGGCGAGAAGCCATACTGGCTTGGGTCGATCTTTTCCCCATGCGTAAAGCAATGCGGTTAGACCCAAGGCAGTCCCTGCCAAGGCGAGCCATTGCCAAGGCTGAGCCTGAACGATGAGGTCGGAGAAATCCATAAGTGTGTTGATGAATCAGGCAGTAATCATGCCTCCGTCTACATTGATCGTTTGACCTGTGATGTAGGCGCTCATGTCGCTGGCCAAGAATACGCACAGATGAGCCACATCCTCCGGAGTTCCACCGCGTTTTAAAGGAATGGCGTCACGCCAACCTTGCACAGTATCTGCATCCAGTTTGGCCGTCATCTCGGTCTCAATGAATCCTGGAGCGATGGCATTGCATCGGATGTTTCGACTGCCAAGTTCGAGCGCAACAGACTTGGTCAAGCCCAAAATCCCAGCTTTAGAGGCGGCATAATTGGCTTGACCTGCATTGCCCTGCACGCCGACAACTGAACTGATGTTGACAATTGAGCCAGAACGGGCTTTGAGCATGGTGCGCATCGCGGCCTTGGTGAGGTTGAAACAGCTTTTCAAGTTCACACTGATGACGCGGTCCCATTGATCTTCCGTCATGCGCATCAAAAGGGTGTCGTCTGTGATGCCCGCGTTGTTGATGATGATGTCCACTGCTCCAAATGCTTCCAGCACTTTACCCACGAGGCTCTCTGCATCGGTCATACTCGCGGCATCTGACTGGAACCCTCTGACAACACCACCCCCAGCGCTGAGTTCTTGTTCCAGAATTGATGCTGCTTCCGACGAGCTTCGATAGGTGAATGCAACGGTGGCGCCTTGATTGACGAATTCTTTCGCGATGGCTTTTCCGATGCCACGTGATGCTCCGGTCACGATGGCTACTTTTCCTTGAAGAAGCATGGATTTGGATGTAGACATTGATTCAATCGGTATTCAAATCGGTGAGGTACGTTTTCAATTGGATGGAAAGAGGTCTGCGGCTTCGGCAATCAGTTCAGCAATGTCCTTCACGTCAATTTGGCCCTCTTGCTCAGCATGCTTCACCCCGTCTGTCATCATCGTGTTGCAAAAGGGACATCCGGTGGCCACAACATTGGGCTTGACTTGGAGGACGTCATCGGTGCGTTTGTGGTTGACCTCTCGGTTTCCTTTTTCAGCTTCCTTGAACATTTGTGCACCCCCAGCACCGCAGCACAGGCCGTTTTGTTTGCACCTTTTCATTTCAACAAGCTCGGCGTCAAGGGAGGATAGAACATCCCGGGGCGCAGCGTATTCGCCATTTCCTCTTCCGAGATAACACGGGTCGTGAAAGGTGATGCGGCGACCCTTAAAAGGATTGCCATCTGCGACCTTGAGCCGACCTTGACCAATGAGATCACGAATGAATTGTGTGTGGTGCATCACCTCGTAGGTCCCGCCAAGCTCTGGATATTCATTCTTAATCACGTTAAAGCAGTGGGGGCACCCGGTGACAATGCGTTGGACTTCGTAACCATTCAAGACTGCAATGTTTTGCGCTGCTTGCATTTGGAACAAGAACTCATTTCCTGCGCGCTTGGCTGGATCGCCTGTGCAACTTTCTTCTGCTCCAAGTACTGCAAAGGGTACCTCGCAGTGGTGGAGAATGCGAGCAATGGCTTTGGTAATGCGTTTGGCTCGATCATCAAAGCTCCCCGCGCAACCCACCCAGAACAAGACCTCTGGGGCCTTGCCTTGGGCGATCATATCTGCCAGCGTAGGAACTTGGAACGTGCTCATAATTCAGGATTCTTGGATCCAATCTCCACGACTCGCCGCGGGGAATGCCCACGGCGCACCGTTGTTTTCAATGTTGTTGAACATGGAGGTGATGGACTCGGGCGATTTGCTGTCCTCCATGATGAGACTTCGACGCATGTCGAGTACGATGCCCATGGGTGAGATGTTGACCGGACAAGCCTGCACACAAGCTTGGCAAGAAGTACAGGCCCAAAGCTCCTCCTCCGAGATGTAGCTTCCGAGCAGGGCTTTGCCATCGCCATTCCAGGTGCCGCCGCTTGCGTCGCGCTGCTTGCCAATCTCTTCAATGCGATCGCGGAGGTCCATCATGATTTTCCGGGGTGAAAGGAGCTTCCCAGTTTGGTTGGCAGGGCATTCGCTGGTGCAACGACCACACTCCGTGCAAGTGTAGGCCTCCATGAGTTGTTTCCAGCTTAAATCTGTCGCGTCTTTGGCTCCGAACTTTGCCGGAACGGCATCTGCTTCGGGGGCGGGTGCAGCATAGGGATCGGCGTTGGGATCCATCATCAAATCAACCTCTTTCTTCACAGCCGCCATGTTGTCCATGGCCCCTTGTTGTGTCAAATCACTGTAATAGGTGTTGGGGAACGCCAGCAAGATGTGAAAATGTTTGGAGTAGGTGACGTAAACGAGGAAAGAGAGGATTCCCAAAATGTGAAACCACCACATTCCACGCTCAACCGCAACCACTCCCGCATCTGTCAATCCCTCGTACAAAGGCACGAGAAATTGACTCACAGGAAACGATCCCGCCACGATGTAATGGTCGATTCCTCGACCTTGAGCGATGACGTCCGCGGCATTCATGCTCAAGAATGCAAACATCAGGAAGACTTCTGCAACCAAGATGAGATTGGCGTCAAGGGTGGGCCAGCCCCCCATTTCCTGAGATCTGAATCGCGCAATAGCCATGCCGTTGCGTCGGACAAAAAACACAACACACGCAAGCAGGACGAGTGCTGCCAACACCTCAAACGTCGCAATGAGAAAGTCATAAAGCCCCCCCAAGCCTGCAAAAGCTCGGTGAGTTCCAAACAGACCGTCAATCAAAATCTCGAGCAGTTCGATGTTGATCACCACAAATCCCACGTAGATGAGGATGTGCATGATGCCTGCCACAGGTCTCGCGACCATTTTGCCTTGCCCCAAGGCGACCCGGGCCATCACTTTCCATCGATCAATCGGTCGGTCAAAACGATCGACGCGTTGACCCATCAAAATGTTTTTTCGAATGAAGCGAATTCGGCGCGCAAAAAGAGTTGCACCGGCGACCACACAAGCTGCGAAAATGAGTTGCGCAATCATGGACGTCAGTCGTTGGAAGTTTTGCTGTCCTCTTGATTTTCAAGTTCGTCAGCGATGAGATTCCGCAAGCGCACCAAGTCTTTCTTCGAAAACTCGGATTTCTGCTTTCGTCCAATGAGATTGACTTGGACGTATTTCCATGGGTGCAGTTGAAGGTCGTCAAGCAGGAGTTGCAGTTCCACATTTGTGGCCAACAAACCTTCGTGCAGGCTGTCACTTTGGATAAGTTTACCCAATGAGCCCTCACCAGATGCGATTTGGCTTGTAATCTGGCTGACGTCATCCAACGCCTGGTTGGCTCGAGCCATGGTCCCGGCGAATTCAATTCGAGACAAAGAGTCGCTCAGGGTGGAAAAATTTGAGATCACGTTTGTCAAGTCCCCGCTGCTCGAATTAAGCATGGAAGTCAACGACCTTACGTTGGACATCACGCGTTTAAAGTTGTTTCGGTTTTCAGCCACAAGGCTGTCTAAGTTGGCTGCAGTGGACTCCAGAGACTCGACAGTTCGTTCAACGCTCTCCAGAGAGGCCGGCAGCTGTCGGGTCGCCTCACTGCTGAAGATACTTTCGATGTCTAAGATGACTTTTTCAACTGATTTGATGAGGTCGGTGGTTTTGCGCTGCAGTGGCTCAATTTGTTTGGCCACTTGCGCGGCGATGTCGTCTTCAACGTTGTCGAGCAGGGTATCCCCAGGCACGGCGGAGACAGGAGAGTCACCACGGTCGATTCGAATGGCCTTGGTTCCAAACAGGTCCGAGCTGTGAATCATGGCGACAGAGTTGACTGGAAAAGCGAGCTTGGTATGTTCGATTGCGAATGTCACAAGGAGTTCCCCTTGACCACCCTCGACAAATTCAATGCCTCTTACCTGTCCAACTTGATATCCATTGATGAGTACGGGGTTGCTCACCGCCAATCCAGCAACGTCCTCGTACACGGCGTAGTAGGTGCTGCTGCTGACGAATGGATTGAAGCCCTTGAGGTAGTTGACACCCAATACGAGCAGAACGATGCCCGCGACTACGAGCACTCCAATTTTAAATTCTGAACGAAGTAAGTTCACTGCATTGGGAGGTTAAGTATGCTTCGGGCTCGGGACAAAGGGATTTGAGTGTCTCCTTTGAACGCCACCACGAATGCACCTTCAAAACCTTCGGCCCTCAGGGCCAATTTGGCCTGATGAGCGAGGTCTGGGGTCTCGTGACGACCTGTCACATACTTGTACAATCCATGACTAATGTAAGGTTTGGCCTCCGAGTGCCCGCGTAAATCAGGACAATCTGGTGACAGGGCGGATTCAGAAGTCAGGATTTGTACTCCAAACCAGACGTCTATGGCTTTTGGCATGGAGGTCGTTTCTTCTTCTTCACTCTCGACACTTTTGGCATCAGCGTGAAGTATTGATGCAGTTTTCTCTTCTGCACGCGCTGAACGTGACGTGAGGTAGGTATCTCGAAAGGCACGATATATCGCAGAGGCCATGTAAGACTTCCCTTGATTGGATTGCAAGAAATCTTCTTCTTCAGGATTGGTCAGAAACCCGAGCTCCACCAAAGTACTTGGCATGGTGGTGTAAGAGATGACATAGAATCCCGCCTGTTTTACACCCCGGTCGCGTCGGCCAACTCGATTTTTAAATTGCTCTTGAATGGCCGCTCCGAGCGTCAGACTGGCGTCGAGATTGACATTTTGTCTCAGGGAAAGGGCGATGTAGGTGTCGGGATCGTTGGGGTCAAAACCGTCGTAATTGTTTTCATACCCCTCTTCCTTGAACATGGACGCATTTTCTCTCATGGCCACACGCAAGCTCTCGTCGGTTTTGTGCATTCCCATGACGTAGGTGCTCGAACCTCTTGCTCCTGAATTGTCAAAGGCATCGCAGTGAATGGAGACGAACAAATCAGCCTGAGCGTCGTTGGCGATGCGAACACGGTCGCGAAGTGCAGGAAAACTGTCGTCTTTTCGGGTATAGATGACCTTGACTTCAGGTAAATTTTCCTCGATGTAGGCCCCAAGCTGGAGGGTGACATCGAGCGTGATGTCCTTTTCTGAGGTGCTGTACCTGCCGGTACCGAGATTGCCAGGATCCTTTCCACCGTGGCCTGCATCGAGAACAACAACAAGTATTGGCGGGGCAGGGGCAAAAGCTGCGCAAGCTGTCACAAGGGCAACACACGCCGCGATGACGCGTTGTTTGGCTACTTTTGGACGCTGCTTCATGCCGGTGATCAAACATACCGTATACCCCTGTGGACGCGCGATGCGGGCAGGTTCTATTATCCTTTTTTGGATGTTGATAAGCCCAGCAATTTGGGCTCAAACAGCCGCATCCGATTCGGTGCAAACGGGGATTTCAGAAGACCCTCGCGAAGTGGTGGAATACGATGCAGAGGACATTTACTTTGCGGTGGACAGCGGCCTCGCGTATCTCACGGGAGATGCCAAAGTGGTCAGCGGAACGATGACGCTGGCCGCCCATCGCATTGTGCTTGACGTCAATGCGGGGGAAGTTTGTGCCTTTGGAAAACGAGACAGCACGGGAGCTTGGGTTGGTAGGCCTCAATTCAAGGACGGCACTCAGACATTCAGTCAAGACGAGGTGTGTTACAACTTCGAAACAGGCAAGGGGCTCAGTCGTCACGCCGTGACCACCGAGCAAGAGATTGTGTTTCATGCTGAACGGGCCAAACGGCAACCCGACGAAACTGTTCATGTGCGGGACGGCAAGTTCACCACGTGCGATGCGGACAATCCACATTTTCATTTTCATTTGACCAAGGCCATCATGGTGCCCAATGAGAAAGTGGTCAGTGGTCCGCTGTATTTGAAGTTTCGCAAAATACCGACGCCTTTGGCTCTGCCATTTGGTTGGTTTCCTTTGCAGCGTGAAAAGCAAAACCAGGGGATTCTTTTGCCCGGTTACGGGGATGGTGGAAATCTCGGCTTCTTTCTGAAAGATTTGGGTTACTACATGCCCATCGGAGACCACTGGGATGCAAAATTGTTGACAGACATCTACACGGGAGGGAGTTGGGCAGCTCGGGTAACGTCCAACTACAATTACAGATACAAAAGTGCCGGGTCGTTTAGCCTGAGCTATCAAAGGCAACGTGAAGGATTTGCGGGTACACCAGGGTTTGGTTTGTCCAGCAACTTTTTTGTGCGTTGGAGCCACAGCCAAGATCCGCGGGCCCGACCCAACTCGCGATTCAATGCCTCGTTAAATTTTGGCTCGTCGGGAAATTTTCAGCAAAACCTGAACAGTTCACAAGAAGAGTATCTGTCCAATACATTTCAATCGAGCCTGCAATGGACAGCCAAGGTGCCACGAAGTCCATTTTCAACCAACATCAGTGCCCGTCACAATCAGAACTCATTGACGGGGAATGTGACGCTCACCGTGCCTTCAATTTCTCTGAACATGCAGAGAACCAGTTTGTCGAAACTCGTCGGTCTTGAGGCAGGGCGATTTGAATTGTTGGATGGTTTGGCAGTCACCTACAGCACCCAAATGGAAAACACCATCCAGGGCGTTGACAGCGCATTTGGCGCACAGGATTGGTCGAGTTTAAATATTCGTAATGGACTGAAGCACAATGTTAAATTAACTTCCAGTTCGAGTGTTGGTTTTGTTTCGATTTCCCCGACATTTAGCTACAATCAATTTGATTCTTTCCAATCACTCGATGTATCTGAAGTGCAAGTCACAGAGGATTCCACGGCGTTTGTGACAGACACCCTTCGCGGCTTTCAATCGGCGAGCGATTGGCGGGTGGGAGTGACAGCAAGTACTCGTTTTTATGGTACGTTCAATGTTCCTGGGGAGAGAAAAATGAAAGCCATCCGTCATGTTTTGGCTCCGAGTCTTGGACTGAGCTACAATCCGGAGCGCACGCGTGAGCAAAGCTTGAACTCAACCGCGGGAGATGTTGAATGGAACCCCTACGCCTTGGGGCGATATGTCCCGAACAACTTACGCGAGGCTGGTGCCTTGAATTTCTCATTGAGTCAAAACATTGAAGCCAAGGTGGCTGATCCTGAAACTGGCGAGTTGAGAAAAATCAAAATATTGGATAACCTCAGTACGTCTGGCAATTTCAATTTTGTTGCAGACTCGTTGCGGCTGTCAGACTTTCAAACCCGTGCCTTTACGAGCCTTTTCAATCGAGTCAACGTCAACGTGAATGCCACCCATACTGCCTACGCACGCGACTCTTTGACGGGGCAAGTCATTGACACTTATTTGGCCTCTCGAGGCGAGGGGTTGGTCAGATTGAAACGCATTACGGGAGCCGTTGGCACCAGCTTCAATTCATCGCAAGAAAATGCGACCCCTTGGAATGCGCGTTTGGACTACAACTTGAATCTCACGCGTAAATGGGCCTCAGAGTTGCAAAGGGACACCAGTGTGATTACTCATGCACTCAGTGCAAGAGGCAGCGTCAACGTGTTGAAGCGCTACAAGGTTGACGTCACCACTGGATACGATTTGGCTCGACGAGAGTTTACTCCGACAAATCTGAATTTCTACATCGATTTGCATTGTTGGGAGTTGTCGTTCAACTGGATTCCATTCGGATTTAGACAGAGTTTTTCCCTCCGACTTAATGTGAAGTCTGCGCTCTTACGCGATTTGAAATTGGAGGCGAGAGGCTCGGGTGGTCAATTGCTTTTTTAGACCAATTTCTCAACAAAGAGGATGCGGTCACGATCGCGCATACCAGCGGTACAGCATCACGCCGAGACAAATCAAAAAAGCGAAGAAGCTGATTTTGTTGATGCCGTGCATCATGCGAAGATTCACACCTGCTTCACTGTCTCGTTTGAACAAATTCAGTGGATTTAAATAGTGTAAGAACTTCTTGATAAACATGGTTTTAGTGTTGTTTGGTTAATTCTTTTGAGCAATCATGGAGATTTCGATACGAGCGCCTTTTGGCAGACCCATTACGGCCACGGCCTCGCGTGCGGGAAAAGGCATGGGCATGGCCTCTCGATAGGCAACATCCATTTCTGCGTAGTCGTCCATGGTGGTCAGAAAAACAGATGCTTTGACGACGTTGTTCAAGTCAAGACCCGCGGCCTGAAGAATGGCTTGGGCATTGGCAATGCAACGCTTGGTAGCTGCTTTCATGTCGTTTGATATCAGGTCGCCTGTTGCGGGATCGAGAGGGATTTGACCGCTGACAAAAACCAAATGGCCAGAATCAACAGCTTGGCTGTATGCAGCGACAGGTTGTGCCGCGTCTGAGGTGTCTATGCGTGAGGACATGGAAGTATGTTTGTGCAATCGTTCAAATTTACGTCTGATGCGCATCACCCTTTTCGACAACCACGATTCCTTCACATGGAACCTCGCCCATGATTTGGAGCGCCATGGCTGGGTGGTTCATGTGGTTCAGGAAGGAATGTGGTGTGAAGACAATTGGAATCAAACCGATGCATTGGTTCTTTCTCCCGGGCCAGGTCTGCCCCACGAGCACGACCAGCTGATGGACGTCACTGCCGAAGCCTTGCGAAAGGGCGTTCCGATTCTTGGAGTTTGTCTCGGTATGCAGGCTTTGGCAGTGCATGTCGGAGCGAGGCTCTTGAATCTCGACGCTCCTTTGCACGGAAGAAGTTCGAGGATTGAGGTGGTTCCGGAGGCATCTCAACGCGGTCCTTTGGGTGGCATGTGGGAAGAAATCGGAGGGTTCATGGAGGTTGGACACTATCACAGTTGGGTGGTGGAGGAGAGTACATTGCCAGAGGGGTGGCACGTGAACGCCCGCAGCAGTCAGGGTTTACCAATGGCAATGGGCCATGAATCCCTTCCTGTTGCGGGCGTCCAATTTCATCCGGAATCGGTGCTTACGCCCCAAGGACGTGAACTCTTACGCGGATGGGGCGAGGCAGCTCAGCGCTGCTTGGCCATTTCAGCTTCAAATGTCTCTTTGAACTTCTCGTAATTGTATTCTGCGCGAATACGCTCATCTTGTGACAGGCGTTCGTTGTATTTGCCGACCAAATCAGTGGCTGAAAGCTCCACGGCCATGTAGCTGACGTAATTGCCGTCGGTTTTCTGGGTCAAACGCTCGCATGCCGTAATCGCACCGGATAGAAGTTGATCTACAACCGTCCTTGCCATGTCGTTGAAGGTTTCCGTAACCTCTTCAACGTTGTTGAATTTTGAGCTGTTGACGTAGTTGTCTGTCACAATTTCGATGGTGGCATTGATGGAACGCGCCAGTTTCGCTTCGGCGTTGGATCGAGCCATCTTTTTCGCGGTTTCTCTGCTCATGCTTTGACCTGTTGCCGAGGCGCGGAAGTGGCTCTTGTCGCTCCTGTATTCCTCGCCCGCGCAGTATTCGAGGATTTCAATTTCACCAGACTGCTTGGGGGTCATGCTTTTGTCGCTGCAACCTGACATGATTGCAACGGCCAACATCAAGGCCACAGGAAGAGTATTGCTAAAGTTCATTGCGGTTGGGTTTGTTTGTGAATGTAAGGGTTTTCAAAAAATGATATTCAGAAACCGTGCCAAAGGCGAATTAAGGATGGAACAAATTTGGAGGCGATTTCGTCGGAAGCTTTGGTGTAGGCTGCATCGGTTGCCCTCGGCAGGTCACGTTGAATGCCTTTGATTCGAGTCAGTGTTTGGGTAAAAATCTCTTCGCCTGCGCGATTTGTAACTGTTCCGACGACATCCGTGTAGACCGTGATGAATCCTTCACCGCTCCCACCCGGACGAGCATCGGCCTCCACAGTCAAGACCATGTCAGCCTCAACATCTGGCGGCAACAAGATGACATTTGTCGTTTGCAGGGCCTGCCGGATGGCAGGGGCAAGCATGGCTTGGTCGCGCTTCTTGCCAAAAGCTCGTTCTTCAACGCGCAAGGACAGCGCAATGGGGTTTAAGGTGACTTCGACTCGAAGGGGAGCGCTCTGAAGACTTCCAACGGCTTGCCGGAACGGATGAGCCAATGGAAGACCCTGCACAAACGCGCTGGGTTCAATGCGGATGTCGAGCGCAGTACCACGCTTGCCAGGCTCAAATTTTTCTAGGATAATCATTGCTTCTCCTCGGGCATTGGTGATGGCTTCTCCGCGAGTTGGCAATTCTCCTCGTTCATAGCTGTAAGACAAGGTTACATTGGGGGCAGGTTTCCCATCGAGGAGAGCCAACACAACTGCGGTTCCTCGAAAGGCGTCACTTGCGTGCAACGTCAAGGAGGAATCTGTGGTTGTCAAATCAAGTCCTGCAACACAATCGTCCAACATGCCGAGCAGTTCCTGGGGCACCGAAGTTTCGATGCCGTCTGCCGCCACGTGAGTCAGAGGCTTGTCCAAGAATGGACGCAGCACATCCAATCCCCTCACTGCAGCATTGACAACCTGTTGGACCTTTGCTTCAGTACGCGCGGCCTTGGCTGTTTTCAGGTGTTCCATGGACAGGGAAAGTGCAGCTTGTCGCTTGGTTTCTTGAATGCGGGCATGCTCTGCCTTACTCAATTGGTAATACACCATCACTTCTGTGTCGGTGGCGTAGGTGTCGACCAAAGTGAAACCTTCCAAATCTTCGTTGGTGGTGCTTTCTGAAGTGAATTTGAATGATTCAGAAAGCCAGTCGTTGACTTGAATAGTCTGCGTTGTTGATGAGGATTGAACTTGAACGCGAATTTCACGAGCCAGGTTATCCAATGCATTTTGCTTCGCGACAGCATCCGCGTCGAGAGGGTGAGCCAACTTGGAGGCTGACCCGATACCGACATAGTATCCAGGCTTGACTGGGGATTCGATGGTCCAAATTGGTGCGGCATCCGCTGCATTTTTGGCGCCGGAGCAACCGCAGACGATGGTCAACGAGCAAGCAGCGATGCCGAGGATGAAATCACGCATCAATTCAAGGGACAAGGGTGAGCAGTTCTTGTTCAATCGAACTCTGGATTTGGGACGCCAAATCGAGCCCCGCATCCACAGTCAAGGCCTCTGAGCTGCGAATGGCTTGTCGCGATGACAACAGTCGGTCGCGTTTTTTGCGCCCAGTCAAATCAGGGCCATTTCCAAATTGTCTCGCCAAGTAGAACTTGGCTTGATTGCCTCCGTATGTAATGTAGCGGATGTTGTCGGAAGCATGACTGGAAATCGTATTCGATGAAATCACCTCTCCTGTGGTGGTCGAAATGAATTTAAATGTGCAAGTCATGTCCACGGATGCTTCCTGGGTGAACTCTCGGTATTGGACTTGCCTGTACTTGGTTTCGAAGTACTTCTTGCCCTTTTCATTTACGCGCTCCACTTTGAACTGTTCGTAGCCCGTTTGGTAACTCGATGTCATGCCTGTCTGACGGTGGTCGCAGGTTGTGATGGTCGCTTTGAGCAAGGCCTTGGCGCCAAGCATGTTTCCGATTTCAACATCCCCGCCGGACGTAAGTCCATTCATGCCCAGGGTTTGTTCCTGAAGAATCAAAGCAAGACTTTCGCGATCGACAACTTTCAAAAAGGGATCTTTTGAATTCATGAGGGCTTGTTCGACCATCGATTGAATTTTGATCTCCAAGTTGAGTTGGCTTGAACCGTTTTTGAAGTCCACAAGTGCCACGGTGTATTGTCCCGCCTCAAGAATATCGCTGAGACGTTGGGCGGCATCCTTGTAATCGGAATCGGTACTGACCAACTCATCGAAGGCGGCATGCGCCTCACGGAAACGCTCGCGCTCCTGAGCATGCACACCAATGCGGAACCGTGGCTCGCAGAAGGCAACATTACGGCGTTCAGGTGCGTCTTGATAGTTGGGATTCAAAAGCAGGATGGCATCAAATTCCTTCAGCGCCTCGTCAAACATTTCCTTCTCGAGTAGGATGTTGGCTTCTCGGTACGATTCGTCGAGATGGGCATTTTTGACCATGTCGTACGTGCCGCGCTTGGCTTCTGGGAATGCCAAGTCCACACCAACCCCCTCGAGCTTTTCATCCCATGCTTCAGCATCATGCCAAGCTTCCAAGGCAGATTCACGAAGGTTGTAGGCCACGGATTCGTCAAATGTGGCGATGTGTTTCCCCAGAACAATCTGTCCAGTGCGCTTCAAGCCAGCCAAAGCGTCGGGATTTGTGGGTTTTTTGACCACAGCCGTATAGTACAAGTCAGCAGCCTGATCCGCAAAACCGGCTTTTTCCATTTTGGCGCCTCGCTTGACAAAAGCTTTTGAACCATTGCACGCTTGCAGGGAAGCCAAAATCAGAATGGTGAACAGAATCAGAGTAGGTGGGCGGAAGGTGGGGATCCTGAAAAGTTTCATGACAAGGCAAGGGAAGAGCTCCGAAGGTAGGGATTATACCAAGGAAGCAAGGTTCGTGCCAACCCCTGTCGCACTACCTTGCGAACATGTCAGAAAAAAAGGTGATTTTGGTCCTCGGTGCAGGGCGGAGCAGCTCATCATTGATTTCACATTTGCTGGTTCAGGCGGAAAAAGAGAGTTGGGAAATTCACGTGGGTGACTTGAATTTAGAGGCAGCTCAATCCAAAGTAGGAGACCATCACCATGGCACCGCTTTTCAGTTGGCTGCTGATGAGGTTGACGACCGCAACGCGCGTATCAGACGCGCCGACCTTGTGATCAGCATGTTGCCGGCATTCATGCACGTTGAAGTGGCCAAGGTGGCGATTGCTTCCCGGGTCAATGTCATCACCCCCAGCTACGTATCTCCTGAGATGCAGGCCTTAGATGGCGAAGCTCAGAAAGCAGGTATCTTGGTGCTCAATGAATTGGGGCTCGACCCTGGCATCGATCATATGAGTGCAATGCAAGTCATCGATGAAATTCGCGCCATGGGCGGGCGTATTCTTGGATTCCAGTCCTATTGCGGGGGCTTGGTCGCACCAGATTCAGACGACAATCCGTGGCATTATAAACTCAGCTGGAATCCCAGGAATGTTGTCCTTGCCGGCCAAGGTGGAACGGCGACTTTTCTAGATCAAGGCCGTGTCCGTGTGATTCCGCCTCACCGTACGTTTCAATCTTTGACCTCCATTGAGGTTAATGGCCGTTCTTACGATGGTTACCCCAACCGTGATTCCCTGGGATACCGTGAATTGTACGGATTGGATGATGCGGAAACGTTGGTGCGCGGCACCTTAAGAAGTTCAGGATTCAGTCAGTCTTGGGACATCTTGGTTCAATTGGGGATGGTGCGTGACGATGCCATTTTAACATGGCCCAAAGGGACATCTTGGTCGGATTGGACACGTTCATTTTTGCCAGCATCTGCAGAAAAAGGTCAATCTGTCAGAGATGCTGTGAAGCACGTCACTGGAGCGACAGATGACGTGCTTGAAAGGTTGGATTGGCTGGGATTGTTTGATGCGACCACAGGGCCCGCAAATGTGATAGGAACCCCCGCACAAATGGTTGAATCTCTCATCACGGTCAAGTGGGTTTTAAGCCCGGAGGACCGGGACATGATTGTGATGTGGCACCGCTTCGATTATGAAATAAATGGCGTGCAAAAAGCACGAACAAGCAGTTTGACATTGGAGGGAAAGGATAGCACTTTCACTGCCATGAGCGACACAGTAGGCTTGCCCATGGCACTGGCAGTGAAGCCCTTGTTGAATGGAGAGTTCGGCAAAACAGGGGTGGATGTACCCATGTCGAAAGTATATTATGAACCACTTCTCAGCGGACTGGCTGACTTGGGGATTCGTTTCGTCGAAACAGAGGTCGAAGTATGACCTAAGGATGGTGTTCACTTCCATGGAACAAGTCTCAGCCTCCTGTGGATTTGCCCCTGGGTCTACGTTTCAAATCATGGAGGTATGAAAAAACTTGGTGAAATGAACGAATCACTTCTTGAACAGGTTGCGATGAGGTAAGGTATTTTTGAGTCCAATGCGAAGCTTCGACATTCCAGAATTTTATCGCAGCCCGATCATTTCGAGGGTCAAGGCCAAACGAAAGGCTTTGGATCCGAGAAAACAGGACTTCACGCCGACGGAGCTCCGTTTTCCCAATGTTCACATTCGATTGGCGCGACATTTCGGATTTTGCTTTGGGGTGGAAAATGCCATTGAGATCAGTTACAAGGCAGTGGACGAGAATCCAGGTCGGCGCATTTTCCTGATGAGCCAAATGATTCACAACCCCGAAGTCAACGACGACTTGGAAAGCCGTGGTGTGAGATTTCTGCACGATACGTTAGGAAAAGAACTCGTATCGCTCGATACACTGACAGAAAAAGACGTGGTCATCGTGCCGGCATTTGGAGCCACTGTGGAGCTGGCACGTCGGATGGAAGAGCTGGGCGTCGACGTTCACAAGTACAACACCACTTGCCCTTTTGTGGAGAAGGTTTGGAAGAGGTCGGCGCAATTGGGAGGCAAGGATTACACCGTGGTGATTCATGGCAAACCTACGCACGAGGAAACCCGGGCAACCTTCTCTCATGCTGCGGAGACAGGGCATGCCTTGGTTGTGAAAGACGACAAAGAGGCAGAGATTTTGGCACAGTGGATGGAATCAGACCGCCACGATGTAGACGCATTTTGGACGAGCTTTCGGGGGCGGACGACATCGGACTTTGATCCAGAGCGAGACTTGCGAAGGGTAGGCGTCGTGAATCAAACCACCATGCTGGCGTCAGACACCCAAGCCATCGCCGACCGAATTAAGCAAGCAGTCGAGACCGACCCAGAAGGTGAATTCGCCAACACGCGCGACACATTATGCTACGCAACCAATGACAATCAAAGCGCCACTCAAGGTGCATTGTCAGCCGGCGGGGCAGACATAGCCCTAGTTGTGGGTGGATACAACAGCAGCAACACGTCTCACTTGGTCGAACTGTGTGAAGAGCACATGCCTACTTTTTTCGTGCGAAACGAATTGGAATGGCAGGAAGATGGTGTGCATCATTTCAACATGCACTCAGGTCAAATGCAGGTGACTGAGAACCCTTTACCCGATTCAGGTGGGGACGAAGGGGTCCCCACAATTTTGATTACATCGGGTGCCTCTTGTCCGGACGCCAGCGTAGAAAGGGTGTTGCGCAAAGTTCTGGCTCATTATGGTGGCGGCAATGTGGAATCTGTGTTAACGGAATTTGAGCGAACGCAGACCTGACCACCCGTACCTTCGAACACATGAAAGCGCCCAAACTTCGCGGCCCTTTTCGGAACGTGCGCACCAAACCACGCACTTTCACCTTCAAGTCGCGGCACTTGCCTGATTCTCGCCCTGAGTGGGAAACTCGCAAACGCCGCGTAGAAGAGGAGGTGAATGGTGCGCCTGACTCTCCGCGTCCCATCAAGTTCAGTCATGGGGGACGGAATGCAAAGGGGCGTGCGGAGCGCCGCGCTGCCTCCATCCGAGCAAGTCGCATGGCGGCACTGCGTGCCGCAGGGGTGGCGCTGGTGCTCGTGTATCTGACGTACCGTGCAATTCTTTGGGTTGATGCCCAAGACTACGGTCAGTTTCTAAACTTCATGCAGACCAACGGATGAGTCAGACCATTCAAATTCTGCCCGACCACGTCGCCAATCAGATTGCGGCAGGTGAAGTCATCCAAAGGCCAGCCTCTGTTGTCAAGGAGTTGATCGAAAATGCGGTAGACGCGGGTGCCAGTGCCATTCAGGTTCACGTTGTGGATGCTGGTCGAACATCCATTCAAGTGATGGACAACGGTTTGGGCATGAGCGCAGAGGATGCGCGCGTGTGTTTCGAACGTCACGCCACCTCCAAGCTGCAAACTGCTGCCGACTTATCGGCACTCGCGACCAAGGGATTTAGGGGAGAGGCACTGGCTTCCATCGCGGCCATTGCGCACGTCGAAGTGACGACCTGCCAAAACGGTGCAGACGTTGGTACCCTGATTCGATGTTGCGGTTCAGAGGTGATTCTAGAAGAACCTCGCGCCCGGTCTATGGGCACGACGTTCCACGTGAAAAACCTGTTTTACAACGTCCCGGCGCGGCGTAATTTTCTCAAGTCTGACGCGGTTGAGATGCGTCACGTAGTCGATGAGTTTCAGCGTGTGGCATTCGCGCATCCGGACATTGCGTTTTCGTTGACTCATCAAGGAAACAGTCTATTTCAGCTCAAGCCGGGGACGCTTCGACAACGCATCGTAGGCATTTTGGGGCCAAAGCATGACGAACGATTGGTTCCAGTTCAGGAGGAGACGGATGTGGTGACCATTTCGGGATTTGTCGGCAAGCCGGATTCTGCCAGAAAAACCCGAGGCGAGCAATTCTTGTTTGTGAATGGTCGATTTGTAAAGCACGGTCTGCTTCATCGCGCTGTCCTACGAGCATATGAAGGGTTAATCAAAGAGGGGAATCATCCACTTTATGCTCTGTATCTCGCAGTCGATCCAGCTCGAATTGATGTGAACATCCATCCCACCAAGGTTGAAGTCAAATTTGAGGAGGAACAACCCATGATCGCGATTCTGAAATCGGCGGTGAAACGCGGTTTGGGTGCACACAATGTGGCTCCAACGATTGACTTCGATGCAGAGGTAGGTCTGAACATTCCCGACTTGAAGCCGGGAATGGAGGTGCACGAACCCGCGCTGACAATCAATCCCAATTACAATCCATTTGAGACAACGCTTTCAAAGCCCTCGAGCGCTGAAGAAAAATCACGTTCAAATTCAAGGCTGTCCAATTCTGCACTGAATCAAGCTCGTGGTGGATGGTCCAAGCCTGATGCCACTGGTTGGCAGGAATTGTATCAAGTGCTCGGTCCGGAGGATAAGATGCCGGCGAATGCGTCGTCTGCGCCCAACACCGACGAGATGTTGGTCTCGGAGAAATTGGATTCAGAGGGATTGGAGATTTTACAATGGCGCGGAAAGTACTTGTTTGTTCCCGTGAAACAGGGCGTTGCAGTGGTTCACATTCGCCGCGCTCACGTCCGGATATTGTTTGAGCGATACATGGGGCGTTTTCGAGCTGGGGAGGTCAAACCTGTTGTGTCTCAAAAGCTCCTGATTCCTGAGGACGTGACGTTGACTCGACCAGAAGTGATGGCCCTAGCTGATGCACGAGAATCTCTTTTGGAGATGGGGATGGACTTGTCGAAGGTCGATGACCAAACCATACAACTGCGCGCAGTGCCAACAGATATGACTTCCTGCGTTCGCGAGGCGCTCGACATTGTTTTAGAGACGTATCACGACGGTTTGTGGACGGATTTAGAAGCTCGTCAGGTACGATGGGCCAAGGCTTGGGCTCAACGCGCAGCTGTGAAAGGACACGCTTCTATGCCTTTGGAAGCGCGACGCCACTTGGTTTCCGACCTCTGGGCTTGTGATCATCCCAACGTGGATCCGGACGGCAAGACGATTTTGTCGATTTGGGCTGCAGAGGATCTTGAAAACCCGTTTTGCTGATGTTTCAAAGAATGTTTCAAAACACTCCTCAAGTCGTCAAAAATCTCATCATCCTCAACGTGCTGATGTATGTGGGGTCGGGCTTCGTTGGCGATGCTGTGGCTGTGCCTTTGTTGGCTGGAACGTATCCCGGTTCTCCGTTCTTTCAGCCCTGGCAAATTGTCACTCACATGTTCATGCACGGCGATTTGGGTCACATTTTCTTTAACATGTTTGCACTTTTCATGTTTGGCTCACAGCTCGAGAGGGTGTGGGGCCCTCAGCGCTTTTTGACGTACTACATGATTTGTGGACTCGGTGCCTTTGCCCTGCATGAGTTGGTGGTGGGACTCCAATTTTACAATGAGCTTGGTACATTTTTTCCTGGGTCTGAGCAATTCATTTCTTCGAATGCGAGTCCCTTTCAGCGCGCACGTGTATTGGAAATGGTGTATGGTCGTGTCGTGGGTGCGAGTGGAGCCGTGTTTGGATTGTTGCTGGCCTTTGGAATGCTCTTTCCCAATACCCAATTGATGTTGTTGTTTCCACCCATACCCATACGAGCCAAGTATTTTGTTTTGGGATACGGTGCAATTGAATTGATGTTGGCTTTTCAGAACAGCCCAGGAGACAATGTCGCGCACTTTGCCCACCTGGGTGGAATGATTTTTGGCTACTTCTTGCTTAAACGATGGCAGCGAGACCGCGGTCATTTCTTTTGAATCATGTTGGAAAATCTACAAGCGATGTGGCGTGACGGGGGCATGTTGACTCGACTTGTTTGGGTCAATGCTGCCGTGTTTTTGGTGTTGATGACCCTAGATGTAGTTGATACGATTGGAGGTGGGGTGATTTCGGCGGTTTTGCCTGCGGACGGAGCCCGGACCTTGGCGACATCCTGGCGTATTGATGTTCTTGCCCAAAGACCCTGGAGCGTGTTCACTCACATGTTTACACATCAAGGGGTGTGGCATGTGGCGGTGAACATGTTGCTGTTGTTTTGGATGGGAAGGGTGTATCACGGAGAAGTGGGGTCTCGTAGGCTGTTGAGTACATACTTGGCTGGAGGGTTGGCGGGATTTGCAGCTTATTTTTTCTTGACCAACGGATTCAAACCAATGCAGTCAGGCACCTACGCATTGGGTGCATCCGCATCGGTGATGGCCATCTTTGGTGCCATCGCGACGTTGCGCCCATCCTTGAAGTTCAACTTGATTTTGTTCGGGCCCGTTTCTCTAAAACATCTCTTTTGGGGTTATGTGATTTTGGATTATTTCGGACTGAGTCGTGGGGTCAATGCTGGGGGGCACGTGGCCCACTTGGGCGGGGCAATTTTTGGTGTGGTACTCGTCATTCAGGAGCGAAAAGGCGTCAACCTCGTGGGCTGGCTGGAGTGGATTTTGGATGTCCTCACTTCGCGGTCGATGACCATTCCCAAGCGAAGGCGGAGCCGATTCAGGGCCTCGACCTCCAACCGTTGGAAAGCCGCGGAGCGCGAGTCATCTAGGGCGCCTATGTCGGATGACGAATTCAATGCATCGCGTGCCGAGCGCATTGACCGCCTCGACGCCATTTTAGATAAGATTTCAAAACATGGATACGACCACCTCTCGCCTGAGGAGAAGCGATTCTTGTTTGATCAAAGTCAGCGTTGATTGTGTTCAAATCTCGGGAGGTTCAACAACGGATGCGCACCAAAGTCGGCTTGGTGGATTCCGTGAGCATCTTTGCCTGGCTAGGTTTGGTTCTCTTGGTTTTGGGTGAATTGGGTGTGCGAGTGTCGCCGTCTTGGTTTCCATGGCTTTCACCCTTTGGCTTGACCTATGGCATAGGTTGGCTCTTGTTGGCGGGTGTTGCCGTCTGGAGGGTGATTTCGTTTCGCTGGATTCGAGCTGCTTTTCCCGTTCTGGTTTTGGTGGCTACCTGGCCGTCTTTCTTGCTCGTATTTTCATTCGGTCTTGGTGCGCAAGACATTCCCAAAGAGCAAGATGTGTGGGGTGTAATGTCCTTCAATGTGAGACGCCTCGACGAGTTCAACTGGCTCGAGGGAGAAGCTACACGTCGTGAGTTGGCCTCTTGGTTGTCAAACAGAAAAGAATCAGTGTGGTGCTTGCAGGAATTTCCCAACAACGGAAAATCTGCTTTACAGGAGGTTGGATTTCTCTGGTCTTCACCTCCTAGAAGGTTGTTGCAGTGGCCTGATGGTTCGGGGCCATCGATGGTCACTTCCTTGACCGTCATGGATTGGGCGACATGGATGTTTCCGAAGGACGCTGGAAGTGGTCGTGTGCTTCAAGCAGATTTGAAAACCCCGTCAGGGGTCGTGAGGGTATTCAATGTTCATTTACAGAGTTTGTACTTCAGTCAAGCCGATTATGCTGCTGTAGAAGATGGACCAAGTCGCCAAGAAGGACTGAGGTTGCTTGCCTTGGTGACTCAAGCCTCTCAAGCCCGTGCCAAGCAATCACACATCTTGAAGGCCAAAATGGCTGAGAGTCCCTATCCGGTCGTGTTGGCAGGCGATTTCAACGATGTGCCCATGTCATATGCCTTACGTCAATTGAGAGATGCTCGTGTACGAGATGCATTCGCTGCGTCAACCCGGGGATTGGGAGGAACGCACATCGGGATGATTCCTGGCGTTCGAATCGATGGCGTCATGGTGGACACCACGTTGACGGTGCATCGACAAGAAACCCATGGTGTACTCCTTAGCGATCACCGCCCAGTGACGGCCTGGGTGAGCTCAGGCGTGGATTTGAACTGAGGAGGAGTCGCGTTTGGAGAACGCCTCGAACAAGCTCACATTGACTCCAATGAGCAGCAGCCCGTAGAGGAGGTCATCGACGGGCATGGAAAACAATCTCCAGCCCGAGTTTTCTTCGTTGTTGTACCAAACGATGTGGTCGACAATGGATTCAGGGTTGTTGTGCAAAAAAGGATAAGACCAAAAGTCCAACCCGGTCAGCACGCCATTGCTAATCACAAATGGCAGGAGAAGCACGAAATAAGCGAACCAAAAATGGCCCATCCATGCTCTCCATCGAAGCAGTGTTCCAAACAGCCAGATGGTGCACAATGCGGCGGTCAGTCCGAGGTAATCCCTGTCGTAGAATCCCAAGGCAATGCCAAGGCACAACCCGGTCATTCCCAAAGTAATCCCGCGATGTGCAAAGCCCAAAGGCGACTTTGGAATGTACTTTTTGAAACAGGCGTATGTGAAGACGCATGCGTAAGGGACAGTGATGAAAAACAACCATTCTTCGACAGGCAAATTCAACAAGTCAACGCCTGTGAGGTGCGCACTGTTGAATCCCCAAATGCCTCGCGATGTAAAGATGACATCCCACGAGATGAAAAAAACCATGGTCAGGAGGCACGCAGGCCAAAAGGCCTTCCACTCTTTAAAAAATGCAACACGCTTGTCAAAGCTGGCTACGAATGGGACGAAAACGACACCCAAGTTGACCCACAAGTATGTCCATTCGCTCATCTCACTTCATTTTATTCCGCAACGATTGTCTCGCTTCTCGAATGTAACGCGGCGGAACAAACAACATACCAAAACACTCTCCGCCTTCTTTTTGAAGATACTTGTGATGAACCTTGTGTGCTTTTCGAATGGCCATGAGGTAGGCGTTGTTGGTTCTCTGAAACCATTTGAATCGTCGATGGATGAACACATCGTGGACAATGAAATAAGCCAGCCCATAAAGGGCAATTCCCACACCAATCCACAACCGCACGTCGGCGGCGGCCCCTCCGGTGATGAAACAGTACGCGCTGGGAACAGCGAAAATGACAAAAAAAGCGTCGTTTTTTTCAAAGAAACCAGGGCCGTGCGAGTGATGGTCTTCGTGGAAGTACCACATGGCTCCGTGCATCAGGTATTTGTGAGCCAACCAGGCAACACCTTCCATGGCAACGAAAGTGCCGAGGACTGCGATAAAGGGTAGAACAACACTCACAAAGTCCATGGGGTCAAATTCAAAAGTCCGAGAAACAACGCATACGCCACAACCAACAAACCCGACAAACGATTTGTTTTCAAATCGTCTACGTCTCTCCACAACAGCCCGAGACCAAACGCAACAATCCACCATGTGACGAAATTGGAAAGTGGAATTTCCCCTTCGTTCCAAATCCACCATTCTGCCCGAATGGCCACAGGCTCAATGATGACGTCCATGCCTGTCATGAACGTTGCAGCCATGGCAGCTCTGAGCACAGGTGAGTTGGGTCGCCCGATCAGAGACAGAATCCGGTCGGACCAGTGATGTGTTCCCAACAAAAGAATCCACCACAGTACCCCCATGAGCATGGGGACATCGAGCAAAAGTGGTCCAAGTCCTGGCCCATATGCATACTCCCCAAACAGAAGTCCAGTTGCGACGCCGACGACTTCTGCTCCAAAGCCAAGAAACATTGTGAAAGCCCATTTCCACGGGCTATCCTCTCCCGTAAATGCCATGACGATTCCTGCACAAACGACAAGGTGAATTGGGGTCAGAGGTAGAATCAGATGTGCATGACCTAAGGCAGTAACTGCCGCACCAACGAGGTGAAGAATGACAATCACAGCTCCCCAGAATAAATCAGTCCTGAACCATGGGACAAGCCCTACTTGAAGGCGGATCATGCGTGAAGCAGATTTGAAACAACCTCTGGGAAGCAAATCTTGAACCAAGCTGTGTACTTGTCAGGATGGGCCGCAAGATCAGCTTGTACTTCATGCACAGGCATGTAGCGAATCTCACAAACCTCCTCAGGATTTGGCTTAGGAGGAACATCACTGTAACCAATCAATACGTGATCAAGCTCGTGCTCAATCATGCCGTGGTCGAGATCTGCGCGATAGACAAATGAAAATTTGGGCTCCAGTTGGCAACGCATGCCCATTTCTTCCACGAGACGTCGCTGCGCGGCATCCACAACCAATTCGTCGGGACGCGGATGACTGCAGCACGTGTTGGTCCACAGGCCACCGCTGTGGTATTTTTTGAAGGCGCGGCGATGAAGGAGCAATTCACCTCTGCTGTTGAAGACAAAGACACTAAATGCGCGATGAAGAGCACCCCGACGATGCGCTTCCATCTTTTCCATGGTTCCGAGGGGATGATCTTCAGGATCCACAAGAACCACGTTTTCAATCATGGACTGTTCTATGGAAGGCGTAAGTGACATTACAGGGACTTAAGGTACGTGATAAAATCGCGGACAAAGGCGGCGTGCGTGGCATCTGAGGACCAAAAGCCCGAAGACAAGGCTCGCTCAACGACAAGACGGTCATCGTTTTTATTGCCACTGTAATCTAAAAGGGCTGGGACATGAGTTTGAACTCCCAATCGCAGAAAGACAAGATCAGGATTGCCTGGCAAGCGACCGATTGCCGATTCCAAGGCTGGTTTCCAAGCGGAGAATTGCGCGAACTTATCTACTGGATTCCAAGTTTCATCCGCAATCATCAGTTGTGCCACAGCCAAGAAACCTAGCGACATGGCCTGTTCTTCGCATGATCCGCAATCCTTGGTCATGTTCTCTACCATTGAAGTAGCATTCTCATAGGAAGTTGCCTCTCTGTACCACCCTCGCCATCTCTCTACATCTTCGGCTTTTTGTGCAAGGGCAGAATCGGCTCCAAAAAGAGCCCATGCCAGTCCCAACCATGCGACGCACAAGCGCATCAATAAAATTCAGAGCAGATTGAAACTGTGTCGGAGGTAGGAACCGACAAAAAGTGTGGCTTTGCGACGATTGGGAATGCGCACGCGTTCTTCCAAAATTCGATTGGAGGGCAAAGCTGCAATCTTTTGAAACAGACGTTGGTAGTAGACATACGCCACGTAAACTCCGAGGCGACTCTCCTTGGGGAGTTTGAGGATGCCTTGATATGCATGTCTGAAGTCCGCCGCGATTTCAGATTCGATGTGTTCCTTGGCTGTGGCGTCAAATTCTCCCATGTCCACCCCGGGGAAATACACGCGTCCCTTGTCTTCATAGTCGTCTTTCAAATCGCGAAGGAAATTGACCTTCTGAAAGGCAGCTCCCAAACTGCGCGCATTGGGTAGCAATCGCTCGTAGGCCTCTTGATCGCCGTACACAAATACGTGCAGACACATCAGTCCTACGACTTCAGCGGATCCTATGATGTATTCATTGTATCCCTCGCGATCGTACGCCGTCCGGTCGAGGTCCCATTCCATGGAACGGAGGAAGAGATCCACGTG
>DCBH01000069.1 GCA_002313415.1 Flavobacteriales bacterium UBA1112 | reverse complement strand
CGAGTCGGGCATACACCTTCATCAAATCGTTCCGACTGCGCGTCAAGGCGTCCTCATAAGAATCGACCAAAACGACATCACAACCGGCCTGTGCTGCAATTTGAGCAATGCCACCTCCCATGGTACCTGCACCAACCACACCAACTTTGTTCCAAGCTTTCATACACCGAAGGTAGTGGCGAACGACGGCGATGCAGAGGCAACAGACGTCGGCAAATTCAATTGTTGCCGGGAATCAAGACTTTCCTCTTTTTGTGGGCATGACAGAAAAAAGAAAGGAGTTGTCCACGTGGTCAAGGAAATCGTGGAAGGTCAAGCGCACCTTGGAAAGAAATCGATCGTTGCTTCGCCACTTGAGGGCAAACAAAAATGTTGCGAGGGAGGAAGCCACGGGTTGGTTGGTGCGAAGGGGGTTTGACTTCGATTACCACACTCATTTGTCGACAACCGAAGACGGTCACTTGGTGGTCATGTGCTATGACGAAGGCTATTTTTTGAACGAAGGAAGTGTGGTCCCTTGGACAGAGGCTGTCGCTTCAATGTCTTCTGCCACGAGTCCTTTTTCCTGAACCACCCCGGCTGTTTTTGACTTTCTTCTTCTTCGCGTGAAAAGCTCCTTTAAATGTGGGATCAGCCTTGCGTTTTTGAAAATCAATTGTCCTTGCCATGTTTTTGGCCTCCCATGGAGGCGTTTCCGCTCTTTCAACCTCGATGGACAATTCCATATCCTCTGGACAACCATGTGCAGGAAGCCGATCAATCACGCGCGCCAAGGCAACCTCATCTGTGGGATCAACCAACGTGTAAGCCGTTCCACTGCGATCGGCACGACCCGTCCGTCCAATCCGATGAACATAGTCGTCAGACATCCTTGGAACATTAAAATTGATGACCAATTCAGTCTCGGGAACATCAATGCCACGCGCACTGACATCCGTACTTACAAGAACACGGACCTCACCAGTCCGAAATTGAGCCATCGCAGCCAATCTAGTGTGTTGCGCCTTGTTGGAGTGAATTTCTGCAACCTCTTTGGGCATGACCTCTTCCAAGGCTTGTCGAATGGACTTTGCATCTTCTTTGGTGCGAACAAAAAGCAGAGCACGGGAATGCGGGTGGCAGTCTAGCAACCAATGCAAGACAGCGTTGATTTTGGTCTGAATGTTGGGCACACGAACCACATATTGGTTGACTGTGGCAACCGGCGTTCCTTCCGGTGTAACCTCAATTCGGGTGGGCCAAAGCAAGAATTCCTCAGCCAATTGCTCTACGCGTTTGGGGAATGTCGCACTGAACAAAAGGTTCTGCCTTTTACGAGGAACGACCTCAAGGATGTCACGCAATTGGTGCATGAACCCCATATCCATCATTCGATCGGCCTCGTCCAATACCATGGCGCGAATTCTTTTGGTAACCAGAGCCCCTCGTAAGTACAACTCCATAAAACGACCTGGGGTCGCCACCACAATTTCACATCCAGATTCCAGTGCCGCGATTTGAGTTTTGGGACCCACACCCCCAACCAAGGCCAAAGACCGGATGTCCGTGTGAGATGCAAACCCCTGCACTGTTTCATTGACCTGCAGCGCCAATTCTTTGGTGGGAACAAGAATGACCACGTGCGGATGGCCACTTTGTCGGCCTTTTAAATTTTGGAGCAGAGGGATGACGTAAGCTCCTGTCTTGCCAGTTCCCGTTTGAGCGACTCCAATCACATCTTGACCTGCCAAAACACGAGGAATGGCTTGGACTTGAATCGGCGTTGGGGAAACATATCCCAAATCAGAAACGGCATTCAAAAACTGACGTTTCAACTTCAAGTCCGCGAACTCCATTGGTCAAAGGTAGGTGGCAAGTTATCTTGGCGGCATGTTAGACAGCAGGGAAGACTACGCAACGTTTAAAGCCATGGCTCCATATGGAGGGGCGGAAGCAAAGGAAGCGTTGAAAACTCTTCTTCATGCACGTGATTGGGAAGCCGAACTGGCAGGCATGATTCCAACGACCATAGCCAAAGATTTGACCAATCAATGGAGAGAAGTACAATCGGTTGATGAATTTCAAGACCGTGTAGTGAAGCCATTCATTCAAAGCCTGATGGCCAAAACGACCGAAGGCGTCACGTGGAATGGTGATCCCAACTCATTTCACCAAGGCATGTTGTTCTTGAGCAATCACAGAGACATTGTTCTTGACCCGTCCCTCATCAATGTGGCATTGATTGAGGAAGGCAGAGGGTCCACTGAAATCGGAATTGGCTCAAACTTGCTATCCCGTCCCTGGGTCAATGATTTGGTTCGACTCAACCGATGCTTCGTTGTTGAGCGTTCTGGGACCGCCCGCGAGCGATACGAGCACAGTCGCAAAACAGCAGCCTACATTCAGCACGTCACACAAAGAGGAACGCCTGTATGGCTGGCACATCGAGAAGGACGAGCAAAAGATGGCAAAGACACTACCTCACCAGCACTCATGCGAACACTTTCCAACAACGGCGATTCGACGGTTTGGAATGCTCTCAATGTCGTTCCTGTTTCCATTAGCTACGAGTGGGATCCGTGCGACGCCATGAAGGTCAATGAGCTGCTTCACTTTGAAAAATTCGGCACATACATCAAAGCTCAGGGTGAAGACGAGCGCAGCATGTGGACAGGCCTTGTTGGACAAAAAGGCAACGTCCATCTCGAATTTGGTGAGATCCTGCCATGGCAGGTCGATGCAGAGGAAGTCAAGCCAGAACGTAGCATGGCCAAAAAGTTGGACGAAGTCTTGCACGAAGGCATGAAAACATGGCCAAATCAGCGCCTCGCCGCGGAGCACCTTGGCTGGTCGAAAGACTTGTTCTCACACCTTCCTCAGCCTCAATCTCACGATACAGATATTTGGCAGAGCCGAAAGGATACCATCGAAATAAAGCTCAGCGAATTGGGATGGTCAAGGGAGCAGGTTGCCCACAAATGGTGCGAAGTACTGGCTGCGCCACTCGCTTTAAGAAAGTCTTTGCTGAAGGAAGGCTGACGTAGCAATGGCACCTGCCACTGAGGCGTTGAGAGACTCTGCCCGTCCAGCACCAGGAATAGATGCTATAGAGTGGCACGCCTCTTTGATGTCTGGGGAAAGCCCATGCGATTCTGAGCCTATGACCAACAATGACGGAGCATCTGGCAATCCAGGACCAAATAAATTTTGTCCTCCCATATCCAAGCCAACCACGTTGCTTTTGTGCGAATAAGGAATTTTCGAAAAAGACTCCATCGCAAGAGAAACATGAAATGTAGAACCCATGGCACTCTGAATGGCTTTTGGCCCGAGGGCATCCGCACAACGCGGACTCATGATTACTCCAGAAAGCCCAAACCAATCCGCCACACGAATGAGTGTTCCAACATTCCCCGGATCAGTCACATCGTCCAAAAACAGAGACATGCCATCATCTGAGGGCAGACGCCCAAGTTCAAGGGGCCACGGGGCAATTGCGAGCAGACCAGGTGGCGTTTTTAACGCAGACATCAGGGCCATATCCTTCGTGCCTACCAACATGCGCGGCAATGAACGCATTTCGTCATTCAAGTCCCACAGAGGGGCGTCATCCCAGTCGTTCGTATAGTAGATTCGCTCTACAGCCCATGAACTGCGACACAATTCGCGAATGCATTTCTCCCCCTCCACCATCACTTTGCGTTGCTTCGTACGCTCTTTGCGATGCTTGAGCTGTCGAATTTCCTGGCGGAGGGCTTTGTTCATGCTCATGTACGCAAGTTACGTCTCCGTGTTTCTGTCGCAGGAGTTGAATTCGGATCTGCAGTGGAAATCAACCACTGTGGTCGCCATGCCTTCTCCGGGGGAACTGCCCACCTCAGCAGAGTGCGACGAATGGCTGGACTTGCTTCCGGAAAAACCTTCAAAAACCCGCTGGCAAAAATGGCTAGGTAGGGATATTCAAGCCCCTGCTGAATCGACATCTTGGAGTGAACAATCAGCCCTTAGGAATGCGCGGGCACTGAGCAATCGCCTCCATCTTGCCGGATGGCTCGACGCCGATGTACAAGCATCCTGGATTCCAACGCGCGGTGGAGTTTCCTTAGAGTTGGCCATGCAGTGCGGTGAACGATGGAAACTCGGAACCATCAGTGCAGATGTAACGGCTTCGGGCCTTTCAAAAGAAAAAGTACTGCGATATGCCGCGCTTCAGAGCGGGATGCCTTTCTCACAACACACATTGCAAGAAGCACGAGATCGAATTGCGAAGGGGTTGCAGCAAGATGGATATGCCACATTCAATTCAGGGCATGTGACATTTCAGGTTGACACCATGCAATCAAGCCCTCAAGTCGGTCTGAATCTTAGCGTGATTTGCGCCCCTCAAAACAACAACTTAAGCAACAACTCCAGTTCGCGCGATTCCCTTTCAGGAGCAACGCATCCACGTGTCCATTTGGGTTCGGTCACTTGGAATGGTCTCGATCCAAACGACGCACAAGAGGCAGGAGGAATCAAATCTGAAGTTTGGAGCCATGTCGGCACACCTCAAAAAGGTGACGTTTACAATCCAACTTTGATGAAGGAGATGTATTTCAGACTGTCACGCCTGAAATCTGTGGAGGAGGTACAAGTGAGCAACTCTTTGAGGGTGGATACAGCCGAGAACTCCTCAAAATTTCCGGCCCTTTCCGCCGTCATGGATGTGGATTTTAATGTGATTCAAAAACCCTCCCATGACATTGGAGTTGAATTGGATCTGGTCCGAAACGATGCGAGATATGGCCCAAAATTGTCCACCGCATTGCAACATAGGAACCCCCGAGGTTGGGGTGCTGAAAACGCATGGCAAGTGGCATTTGGTTACGTCGCTGTAGCCCCATTTTCTTCTTTAAACACTGCCAATTTTTTGAACAGTGGAGAATGGACACTGAACTGGTCGAGAACACAAATTGGAATTGTTCCTCTGTCTTTGGCATTGTTCCGACCATCCAATGAACCACTGACCACAGTTGATGTCGGTTGGGATCGTGAGGTGTGGCCTGAATTCACAAGATCTCAATTCCACGTGCAACACGACTACAGCTTTGTAGAAAACGCCTCACGCAATGCAAAATGGAGGTGGAGTCCCTTGGAAGTATCCTATGTGAACCTCACCAATCGAAATGAACAATTTGAGCAGTGGCTGCTGAACCAGGACAACCCTCTGGTTCAAGCTAGATTTAACAACCACCTCACCTTAGGTTCAGCTTTAGGTTGGGAAAGTGACTGGTCCTTGGGGCGTTGGAGGGGTCGAATCAATCTTCAAGGAAGTTGGGCCGGAGGCTTGGTCCAAAGAATTGCAGAGAGCTGGGCAAATCCAGAATCGTTTGATGAAATTTCAGGAGCATGGCTGGTTGCCCCAGGAGTTCCTCTCATTCAGTACCAAAGAATTCTTACGAGGTTCTCAGGGCATCGATTGTCGCCTCGAAGGTCAAAATTCACTTCTGCCGCTCATGTACTGCTTGGATTTGCCAACTCGGGAAAGAACACCCCATCTCTTCCACTAGAGCAGGCTTTTTTTAGCGGAGGGGCCAATGGAATTCGCGGATGGCGACTGAGGACTCTTGGCCCAGGAAATACCACATTCACAAATGAATCTGAGGGCATTGCGGGTGTCGGCGACATTCGCATTGATGTTCAGTTGGAAGAACGTTACGCGGTAAGTGATTTGCTGGAAATCGCATTTTTTTCCGATGTGGGAAATGTTTGGCTTCACAGCTCGGAAAAGTTGGAAGAAGCAGCCTGGTCTTGGAATTTGGGTGGATTTGGATGGAGCACTGGACTTGGATTGCGTTTTGACCTCGATTTTTTCCTGTTGCGCTTGGACGGAGGCCTACGTCTGCATGACCCGGGGGCAGAGGAAGCGTCAAGGTGGATTGGGCAAGGCCCTCCGCAAGGGGCCTTGCACCTTGGTTTGGGATTGCCTTTCTAATCAAAAAATTCCTCTTTAGTCTAATTCACGAAGTAGCGCAATTCACGGTGGAGAACTGCCAATTCCGAACCATTGTCCGACCACTACACCTCCTAAATTTGCGGCATGGTTTGGTTCAAGAGAAACACCGAGGGCATCACGACTTCGAGTGCTGAGAAGAAGGAAATCCCAGAAGGCGCTTGGTACAAGTGCCCCAACTGCAAGACCGTCGTCTCAAACCAAGACCACGAAAACAGCCTCTGGGTTTGTGCCATGTGTGATCACCACGATCGCATTGGAAGCAATGAATATTTCGGGTTGCTTTTTGATGAGGGAAAATTCAGAGAAGTCGCGCCCAAATTGCAAGCGGCTGATCCTCTCAATTTTCAGGACACCAAAGCATACACCGATCGATTGAAAGCAGCTCAAAAGAAAACTGGGCTCACGGATGCCATTCGCGTGGGGTCAGGAGAACTTGAGGGATTGGGTGTTGTCATCGCTTGCATGGATTTTTCATTCATCGGAGGAAGCATGGGCTCTGTCGTTGGCGAAAAAATCGCTCGCGGCATCGATCATTCAATCAAAAAAGGCGTTCCATTTATTTGCATCAGTAAATCCGGCGGTGCTCGGATGATGGAGGCGGGATTAAGTCTCATGCAAATGGCCAAGACCAGTGCAAAATTGTCATTGCTTTCAAAAGCCGGTCTGCCCTTTATAAGCCTTTTGACAGATCCAACCACCGGAGGAGTCACCGCATCTTTTGCAATGTTGGGTGACCTCAACATCAGTGAACCCAATGCACTGATTGGCTTCGCCGGACCAAGGGTGGTGAAAGAAACCATTGGCAAGGATTTGCCGAACGGATTTCAGCGTTCTGAATTTGTTCTTGAACATGGATTCCTAGATGCGATTGTGCCCCGGTCTCAGCTCAAATCCAAACTTGCCTTCGCCCTTAAAATGCTGCACACCCAAGAGTAATTCCGGGGAGCTGTGAATTCATCCCTATATTTGCAGTTCAATTTTTTACGCATCACGAACATCTAAACGATTTCGCACATGTATTTAGCCGCAGAAAAGAAGAAGGAATTCTTCGCCAAGCACGGTAAAGGGGACACGGACACAGGGTCTCCAGAAGGACAAATCGCCATGTTTTCTTTCCGAATTGCTCACTTAACTGAGCACCTCAAGGAAAACAAAAAGGACTTCAACACACAACGCGCCTTGATCAATTTGGTCGGAAAGCGACGTAAGCTGTTGAACTACCTCGCAGCGAAAGACATCACTCGCTACCGCGCGATTGTGAAAGAACTTGGTCTGCGTCGCTGACCCAGAATAAAAGAACTCTGAAGGCGGTTGAAAGTCAACCGCCTTTGGCTTATTGGGGCTTGCCGGCCCACTTACATGAAGAAGAGGCAATATGAATATTCAAAATCAAACCATCGATCTCGGCAATGGGCGCGAGATCAGCATCGAAACCGGCAAGCTCGCCAAGCAAGCTCATGGTTCAGTCGTCGTCCGCTCAGGAGACACCATACTTCTCGCCACAGTGGTATCGAGCTACGAGCCCATGGATGTGGATTTCCTTCCATTGACCGTGGACTACCGTGAAAAATACGCCGCTGCGGGACGTTTTCCAGGCGGATTCTTCAAGCGTGAAGCACGACCATCTGACACAGAAGTTCTCGTAATGCGTCTTGTAGACCGCGCATTACGTCCAATGTTCCCTGGAGACTACCACGCAGGAACACAAGTGATGATTCAATTGATGAGTGCGGATGCCGAAGTGCTGCCCGACAGTCTTGCTGGCTTCGCGGCAAGTGCAGCCATTTCCGTGTCTGATGTCCCGTTCGACGGCCCGATTTCTGAGGTGCGTGTCGCTCGTGTGAAAGGAGAATTTGTGATCAACCCACTTCGTTCAGAATTGGAAGAAGCAGATATGGACATCATGGTCGCAGGAACTTTGGACAGCATCGTCATGGTAGAAGGTGAAATGCAAGAAGTTTCAGAGGGTGAAATGGTGGACGCCATTGAAAAAGCCCACACCGCCATCAAAGTCCAATGTGAAGCCCAAAATGAACTGGCGAAAAAGGTTGGAACATTTGAAAACAAACGCGAATACAGTCATGAAACTCACGATGAAGCCTTGCAAAGCCGTATTCTGGATGACTTGTATCCAAAGTTTTACGAAGCCGGTAAAACGGGTGCGACCAAAGAGGAACGCAAAAACCGCTTCCACGAGTTGAAAGAGACCTTCATGGCGGGCATGAGTGAAGAAGAAAGGGAAGAATTAGGTGGACTGGCCAGCGATTACATCAAAGCTGCCCAGAAAAAGGCGGTGCGAGATTTGATCTTGAATGAAGGCCTCCGCTTAGATGGTCGTAAAACCACAGAAATTCGTCCCATTTGGACAGAAGTGGATTACTTGCCAGGTTGTCACGGTTCATCCATTTTCACACGAGGAGAAACGCAAAGTTTGACCACATTGACACTGGGAACCAAACTTGACGAGCAACTGATTGACGGAGCTTTGGTTCGAAAGACCGAGAAATTCTTACTTCACTACAACTTCCCCCCATTTAGCACGGGGGAGGAGCGGCCACTGCGAGGGACAAGCCGCCGGGAGGTAGGTCACGGAAACCTAGCTCTTCGCGCGTTGAAGCCCGTGCTTCCACCTGTCGAAGAATGTCCGTACACCATTCGATTGGTGAGCGAGATCTTGGAATCCAATGGCTCATCGTCCATGGCCACAGTCTGCGCCGGCACCCTTGCATTGATGGACGGAGGAATTCAAATCAAAGCACCTGTATCAGGAATTGCGATGGGTCTTATCACAGATCAAGAGAGCGGCAAGTATGCCATCCTTTCAGACATTCTTGGAGATGAAGACCACCTCGGAGATATGGACTTCAAGGTGACTGGAACGGCCGACGGCATCACTGCCTGCCAGATGGACATCAAAATCAAAGGCTTGAGCTTCGACCAACTCCGCGAAGCGCTTGAACAGGCTCGTGAAGGTCGTCACCACATTAGAGAAGCCATGCTCACTGAACTTTCAGAACCACGCGATGACTACAAGGATCATGCCCCTCGCATCGTAGGATTGGAAGTGCCAGGTGACAGCATTGGTGCCATCATTGGTCCTGGAGGCAAAATCATCCAAGAAATCCAAGCCGACACAAACACCACCATCAGCATAGAAGACGTTGATGGCAAGGGGATGGTGGAAATTGCAGCCTCCGACAAGGCCGCCATTGAAGCTGCATTGACACGAATCAAACAGATTGCATTTCCACCCACAGTTGAGATTGGCGAGGAGTACGAGGGTAAGGTGAAGACCATCATGCCCTATGGTGCATTTGTCGAGGTCATGCCGGGACAAGATGGCCTCCTGCACGTCAGTGAACTGGATTGGAAACGTGTCGAAAACGTTGAAGATGTCCTCAAGGAAGGGGAGATGGTCAAGTTCAAAGTTGTTGGTCGTGATCCGAAAACAGGCAAAATCAAGCTGAGCAGAAAAGCACTTCTACCAAAGCCCGAGGGATACGTAGAACGCCAACCCCGTGGAGATCGCGGAGATCGTCCTCGACGCGACCGCGGCGACCGTCCACGACGTGACCGAGGGCCTCGTCCAGAGTCCAATGAATAATCACAAAAATCATTGGTCGTAAACCTTTTCGGACTTTGAGCCGTTGAATTTGTATCAAACCCTTTGAACTTCACACATGAGGCAGCTGAAAATCACAAAACAAGTCACCAACAGGGAAACGGCGTCCCTCGACAAGTACCTCCAAGAAATCGGTCGAGTAGACTTAATTACAGCAGAAGAGGAAGTTGAACTTGCACGTAAAATCAAGGCTGGAGATCAAAATGCGTTGGAAAAGTTGACCAAAGCCAACCTCAGATTTGTGGTATCTGTCTCGAAGCAATATCAAAATCAGGGCCTGTCTTTGCCTGATTTAATCAATGAGGGGAACCTTGGATTGATCAAAGCAGCCCAACGTTTTGACGAAACACGTGGATTCAAATTCATTTCGTACGCGGTTTGGTGGATTCGTCAATCCATCCTCCAAGCCTTGGCGGAACAAAGCCGGATTGTTCGTCTCCCCTTGAACAAAATCGGATCCATTAACAAAATCAACAAGGCCTTTGCGCGCTTGGAGCAAGAATTTGAGCGTCCTCCAACAGCTGCAGAATTGGCTGAAACGTTGGACATGACACTTGATGAGGTGAAGCAGAGCATGAAAAATGCTGGACGTCACGTCTCGATGGACGCACCCTTAAAAGACGGAGATGAGAGCTCAAGCAACATGTACGACGTTCTCCAGACAGGAGACACGCCAAGTCCTGATACGGATCTGATGACCGAATCTCTCCGCAAAGAGATTGAACGATCCTTGCGGACGTTAACCCCGCGTGAGGCAGACGTCGTGCGCTTGTATTTCGGTTTAAATGGCGAGCACCCCATGACTCTTGAAGAAATTGGTGAGCGTTTTGACCTCACTCGTGAGCGTGTTCGACAAATCAAGGAAAAAGCGATCCGTCGATTAAAACACACAAGCCGCAGTCGAATTCTGAAAGGTTATTTGGGCTAAATCAGTGAGTAAACCGCGCTGCATCAGCTTTCAATGAGTGCCAGAGATGCAAGCTAGCCATGGTCCGATACGGACTCCAACACAAAGCCCGCTGGTCGTAGACTGCGGGTTTTTGTTTGGGCAAAATGTGGAGGTGAGACTCCATCGCCACGCGAAGCCCCAAATCGCAACTTGAAAAAACATCTGGTAAGGCCAAGCCTGACATGGCAAACATGTCTGCAGTCCAAGGACCAATGCCTCTCAATTTGAGCAGCTCCGCACGGACGTCAGGCCACGGCTCAGACATGAGGACAATCAAATTTTTGGAATCAGAACCCGCATAATCGGCAATGGCCATCAGACATCGACATTTGGCGCCACTCAAACCAGCACTTCTAATACTTTCAAAACCGGCCGATTGAATTTGATTTGGTGACACCTCACCGCCCAAGACTTGAATGAGATTCGACATTACACTGGCCGCTGACTTCACGCTCAGCTGTTGACCAACTACAATGCGAACGAGCGACTCAAAAGGAGGGCCTGGGGAAGGCATACTCAGCGTGGGGTGTCGCATGACCAAATTGTACATTTCCGGATCTACAATTTGAACATGCGCACGAAACTCTTCATCCATTCGTTCCATGATCGACACAAGTTGAACATCTTTGCAACATGTCTGGTGTTTCCTCCTCACAAATCACATTCGCCATTGGATTTTTTGTCTTCGCGACATGGATTGGAACTTCGCTAAGCGGATGTCAACGGGAAGTTTGGGATTCGAATCCAGACCACGCACTGCGGTTTTCGACGGATACCCTTTTTTTTGACACGGTATTTGCCACGGTGGGCAGCATCACTCTGCCTTTGAAAGTTTACAACGATTTTGACGGCACATTGCTCATTGATGAAATTGAATTGGAATCAGGCTTGGTGAGCCAATATCGCATCAATGTGAATGGGGAGCCTTTGACGAATTCCGGGCAACCTTTGCGCGATGTCCCTTTGCAACCAGGAGACAGTCTCTATCTCTTTGTGGAGGTTACAGTCGATCCCAATGAATCTGCAGGAAGTGTGCCCTTTTGGGTCATTGAAAACCTGCGATTTTCCACCAACGGCAATGACCAATTTGTCAAACTGATGGCCCGAGGTCAAAATGCCATTTTTCATGGGGGTCCCAATCAATTCACAACCTTGGCTTGCGATGAAATTTGGACTGCCGACCTGCCACACGTCATTTACGGTCAAATTCGGGTTGACCCTGGATGTACACTGACCCTCATGCCAGGGTGTCGCATCCACGGGCACGACGGATCAGGCATATGGGTTCGCGGAGGCACTCTGTTGGCACAGGGCCAACTTGAAGATCCCATTACATTCAGTGGGGACAGATTGGACGATGACTACGCGAATACCCCAGGACAGTGGGGATTGACCTTTGAATTGACGGATACCCTGTCGGGCAGTTTGATCAACTACTCAGCCTTTCGAGGTGGGATATGGTTGGATCGAGCGGTCGATTGCCAGATGGAGCACGTCATCCTTTCCCAGGCAACCGTGGGACTTTGGGTGGATAGCGTAGGACTCGGAGCAGAATATGCCCTGGACATTCGCAACAGCGTCGTTACACAGGCAGAATCAATAGGCTTGCTTTCCCAAGGGGGACATATTCAAGGCTTCAACAACTTGTTTTCGAACTGTGGCCAGGCATGTGGCTATTTTGCTCTTGGAGGAAAGATCCAAATGCATTTGAGCACGTTTGTCAACTTTTCCTCGACGAGTTCAGGATTGAGACAGTTTCCAACGCTCTATGTCAACGATTGGTATGAAGCGGCAAACAACAGCATTCAGTGGCGTCCTTTTCATGTTGATACGGAATTCCGAAACTGCATTGCCTATGGCAACAATGCAAACTTGAATGATTTCAGTGAGGTTGTCTTGGATGTATTGGACCCAGAGTGGTACACCTCTCCATTGTTCCGTGCGTCAGCAATCCACCACCAAGAAAAAATCTTTCCAGAATGGCTGTACGATTCTTCGACAACCTTGAATGAACAACCTCCCTTTGTCGATGCGATCGGAGGTGACTTTCGAATCGAAGGGACAGCATCGCAATGGTCTGGCATCCCCTCAACTCCTGAATTTTCAGCATTGGAAGTGAGTGTGGATCTTCTTGGTGCACCACGCAACACCATGTTTCCCACAAAAGGATGCTACGAAAGGGTTCCTTAAGGAAACCTTGATGCCCCGACTTGCGTAGAGAGCCCAGGACCACGCAAGTCATGACCACAAGCATTTTAGAAGCACTCATTCAATTGTTTGCCCTTTTCTCAGCCGGACGAGGCAAGGAGGGCATTGCCTTGGGGCGTGCACACGCTGCCAAGTACATGCGAAATCAACTTCCCAAGAACTTGGTTGACGACAGTTTGGTTCGTTTTGACGAACTCGTTGATCAATTTCAGCGCCTCCCTGGTCAAGGGAAAGAAATGAAAGCCAAGAGACTTGCCAAACTCAGTGTCAAACTTCTTCGAACCTGCAGTCAAATCAACAAAGGGCTGGAGTGGCATGAAAAGCATGTCGTCGTTGTGAGGCTTCTGGAGTATCTCAACGAATTCCAAGATGCCGAGACAGAAAGGTTGTTTTTAAAAACAGTCGCCGACAGCTTCTCCATTCCTGAAAGTCGTGTTGACGCCTTGCTCAACATGGTGGAAGTCCCCATCGACCAAAGTCGTCTTGCCATTCCCGAAATATTTGAGCTCAACTCTGGATTTCTGGGGCGTCGATTCAGTGGACGATTGATTGGGTTGCATTTGGAAGAGGGCAATCTTTTCCTGATTCGGACCGCAGATGAAGGAAATCAGCGCATCAACCACCAGGATTTGGCCACAGGACGAGTGGCTCTTTTGGCTCCAGGAGGGACGTTGCGAGACAGCATGGGTAGCACCATGTTTCACAGTGAGCTCGTGGCTCACCGACAAAAATCCATTTCGTCAAACGAATCCTTGTTGCTGCGCGCTGAAGATGTCAGTCACTACTTCAATTTCCCGCACGAGCAAGCCTTGCACCAATTCAACTTTCAAGCTGAAGGAGGACAACTCGTGGGAATCATGGGAGGCAGTGGATCTGGAAAATCGACCCTTCTCAGTGTACTCAATGGCAGCACCAAACCGTCGTTTGGCTCTGTAACCATCAATGGCACAGACATCCATAGTCGTCCCAACGGCGTGGCTGGATGGATTGGTCATGTCCCTCAGGAAGATGTCTTGATTGCCGAACTCACGGTGAAAGAAAACCTCGCTTTCAATGCCCAGTTGAGTCTTGGCACCCAACCAAAAGAGGTGCGCGAAGCAAGGGTCGACGAAGTGCTCACACAGCTCGGTCTGAAGGACATTCAAGATTTACGGGTTGGCTCGGTTTTGGACAAAGTCATCTCGGGAGGGCAACGCAAACGAGTCAACATTGGACTGGAGCTACTTCGAAAGCCTCCCGTTTTGTTTTTGGATGAACCTACGAGTGGCCTTTCGAGCCGAGACAGCGAACAAATTCTAGACATTCTTAAAGAGCTGACCTATGCTGGCCAATTGGTCTTCGCTGTACTCCATCAGCCGAGTTCAGATTTGTTTAAAATGCTTGACCGTCTTTTCCTCTTGGACGTAGGTGGACATCCAATCTTCTGGGGCAATCCTTTGGACGCGGTCAAACACTTCAATTCCTTGGCAAGCCGAGTGCATGCTGAAGAATGCGAATGCAGTTCCTGCGGGAATGTCAATCCAGAGCAACTCTTTGACATCATCGAAGCACAAACTGTGGATGAATACGGGCGTAAAACCCAAACACGTCGAACCTCACCAAAAGAGTGGAATGACTTCTACACCATCATGTTGGGCAATACACTGCACTCAGCTTCGAGTGAACCAGGACGCATTGAACACAAGACAAATGTGGCCAAGGGGTGGGGGCAGTGGAAGACTTTTCTCAAGCGCGACGTGCTCACCAAGGTTCGAAATGTACAGTACTTGCTCGTCAACACACTCGAAGCACCAGCGTTAGCCTTGTTGCTAGCTGGCTTTATGCGATTCACAGCGCCTGATGCCGATTACACATTCAGAGCGAGTGAAAATATTCCGCCATTTCTTTTCATCTCGGTGATTGTGGCTCTGTTTTTGGGGTTGAGCGTCAGTGCGGAAGAAATTTTACGCGATCGAAGTTTGTTGATGCGTGAACGCTTCATGCAAATCAAGTGGCGGCACTACATCCATGCCAAGATTGCTGTTGTCGCCACAGTCTCTCTCTTGCACGCCATAGGCTTTGTCTGCGTGTCCCATTGGATTTTGCATGTTCCCGACTTCGCATTGAAGCATACGCTGGTTTTGTTTGCCGTGTCTTTGTTTGGAAACATTTTGGGTTTGGTGATTTCGGCAACATTCAAAACGGCCAAAGTCATTTACATCGTCATCCCTCTGCTCGTCATCCCTCAAATCATTTTTGGAGGAGCCATCATTCGATTTGAACGGTTCAATGATGCCTTCACGAACCCAGATGCTGTCCCTTGGTTTGGCAACATCATGGCTTCGCGTTGGGGTTTTGAAGCCCTCGCCGTTGACCTTGCGAGAAACAATCCGTATGACAAAGACCTAGCCATGTGGGAAGATCGAATCTATCAAGCCGCTTGGCGTCGCGATTTTTGGGTTGCCGAAATGAAAAGGTCGGGCAACGAAGACCTTGTGATGACCGAATTGCATCGAAGTGAAGAGCAACTCAGTTTGTGGGAGGGAAAGTCGTTTGTTTGGCCTTGGTCGCAATCCACAGAAGTGGACTGGCAAGTCGTCAAAGAACGCTACAATGCCCACTACAACGATGCCTTTGACGCTCGAGATGCCCAACGTCTAAATAAGTCAACTGAACGAGAACTACTCGTCATCAAGAACAGCAGCCACAACGACGAGTTGTGGGAGTGGGTGCTCCAAAACGACAGAAAAGAGCGCGCCATTTGGCAGGAGGGACGACTCATTCAAAAGTCTGGCCCCATTCATCGAACAGGCATATCGCCCGAAGGTTGGTCAGCAACCATGTACTCTCCATTCAAATCCATCGGAAACGGCGTCTTTCAAACTTTGATTTACAACGTCTTGATGCTCTTGGCCATGAGTGCAAGCATGTGGCTCTTGCTTTTGATCCATCCGTGGATCGCCAGCAAACCTTTGAGTGCAATCAGACGTCTGCAGACATTTCGACGAGTTTGAATGGCAACCGGATGATGGCAGCATAATCCTCGCCAGCCTCTTGCATGTCCTCATCCTCCTCTTCATAGTACCAGAAGACTTCAGCAGAGCAGCTGCATTGTTCCAGTTTTTTGAGCAAATCCATCAGGCACTTCGATGAACTGGTATTGAAATACTCCAATTTCACGTGGATTTCAACTTGGCCAGCGCAGGATTTACAAAAAGACTCCGTCCAATTCAGCAGAGGCTCAAAGAATTGAATGGAATTCTCTGGAATGCTGCGCCCCGCCAAACTCATTGTTTTTTCTGAGGCCAAAAAGCGAACTTCTGGTGTCTTCGATGTACGCACAATGACTAAATCCTCCATGGCATTCATGATTTGAGATGGACCTTGACTCTCAGAAGAAACATCGTCTGATTGTCCTCGCAAGGTATAAATTCTGTGTAAACTCCATCCTCGGAACAGGTTCGAAGGTCTAACAACCCCAAACCAGCACCGCCCTTTTCAGTTCTTGAACCGTGAGCCAATTTCGCAAGTCGTTGCTCTCGCAAATCCGCCAGTGGCAATCGATTGGATTCCTTCAATGCATTTTGCAAAACAGCACGTTGAGTTTCATTCACAGCATTGAGGGAGGTGATTAAAAATGCACCATCGCCATCTGTTGTGCATGCCAACTTTCCTTGGCGCCCGTGCTTGGCCAAGTTTTGAATGACTTCAACTGCACAACGAAATGCGCGTTTCTTCGGACCCTTTGAGTGATCACGAGCATCAAGCATATTCTCGACCCAACGAAGTAAGGTTTCAATGACATGGCCATGAAAAACACCCTCATAACAAAAACCCAAGCCTGACACCCCCTGACCTTGAGGTGGTGAATGATTCGTGGATTGGCTTTGCAATGGCATGTTATGCAGTCAGGGTACGTCAAAGAACGAAGTATATGATGCACTTTTGCCGGCAGAACCCATAGGAAATGCAAGACGACGTGTGGAAAACAGATCCAGAATGGTTCAAACCCTGGTTCAATACGGAGGCTTATCACATTCTGTATGGACATCGAAGTGATTCAGAGGCGCGTGATTTGGTCGAAGCCTTGATTCAAAAAGGGTGCCTTGGAGAGCCTGGACGTGCTTTGGATGCAGGATGTGGTAGCGGCAGGCATGCTCGAGCCCTGGCAAATCAGGGCTGGAAGGTAGACGCCTTTGACCTGAGCGAAGCGAGCATTGTCGAGGCTAGGCAAACGACATTTCCCAGTGTGGCATACCGCTGCCTCGACATACGGTCGTTGCGGGATCAATCTTTCTGGACTGGCACATTTGATTTGGCGACAAACTTTTTTACCAGCCTGGGCTATTTTGACAAAACCAGTGAGGATGAGGCTGTCATCGAAGGTTTTGCGAACGTGTTAAAGCCAGGAGGAATCTTGTTGTTGGACTTCTTGAATGTTCCTTTTGTCAAAGCCAACCTGGTTGAATCCGAAACCATAGAGAAACAAAACATTTCATTTCAAATTCACAGACGTATTCAAGGTGGTTGGATTGAAAAAAGCATTCAATTCGATTGGGAAGGGGTGGCTCAACATCATGTCGAACGTGTTCGCACACTGTCGCGGTCTGACTTTGAAAATCTCTTGTCTCGTCATGGCCTCATCATCAGGAAAACATGGGGTGACTACACGTTGTCTGATTGGTCTCCATTGGCGCCACGATGCATCATCTTGGCAGAGCGTAAGCCAGAGTAAACATGATCTTGACAGCGCTCATTTTCTTACTTACATCCCTTCTTGGTGGATGCGCATTTGTGGTACTCGGCGATAAAGGTCTCGCAAATTTGCCGGTGATTTTGTCTTTTGGCGGTTCCTTCATCATTGGCATGTGCTTTCTTCACCTCGTTCCCGAGGCCTACGCAGTGACCTCGCTTGCGGGCATGTTCGTGGTTCTTGGATTTTTACTCCAAGGCCTTCTGGAATTGATGTCCAAAGGGATTGAGCATGGACATATTCACGCCCATGAACACGGGCCAAATTGCAATCAAGAATTTACTGTACGTCAACTGCCTTGGGCAGCTTTACTGAGTTTAAGTATCCATGCGGCTCTGGAATGTATGCCCGTGGTAGGGCCAGGTCATCACGGTGAGCATGTCCATGGCCCCATGGCCTTTGAAGCAATTGATTGGGGACTTGTTGTTGGTTTGGTGATGCACAAAGTCCCGGTAGCGATGGTCCTCATGGCCATGATGCAAGAGCAACATGTTCCTCGCAAGATTGCCTGGTGGGTTCTTGCAGCTTTTGGATTGTCACCTCTTGCTGGCATGCTGGTCTTTGAAGGCATAGTCCATGGCATCTCTGCAGAGTGGATGGTCACGTTTCCCGCGTGCATGCAAGCACTCGTGGTTGGCATTCTGCTGCACATTGGAACGACCGTTTTATTCGAGGCAGGGGAGGGTCACGCCTTCAACCCCAAGAAATTGGCTGCAACGTGTGTCGGACTTGCCGCGAGTCTCATTGCATTTTTGTAGAGCCTGACTCAGTCAAGTGTCGACAAACGAAACATTTTCATCGACAAATGCGTACACGTCCTCGACATGAGACACTACCGCATTCACATCAGCACAGCCAAAGTGGAAACCATTGAGCTTTCCACAGCAACCTATTGCATCAGTTTGATGTCTTATGGTTTGAATTGAGCTGTTGACATTCAAGCAAATAAATCAGAGGCCATTGTCAAGCCCTCATCAAGCGCATGAGGATTGACGGGATGCCACAATTCTTTTGCCGAGGCCCACTCCACAATCCATTCTGTAGGAGCATTGCCTACCAAGTCGTCTTGGGCCATTGGACACCCGCCAACTCCGCGTAAGGCGCCATCAATTCGCAAGCAGCCACCCCGGTGTGCTGCTTTGATTTTATCAAGTCCATCCAAAGGGCTGACATGCAGGTGTGCTCCCACGGCTGCGTCAACACATTCGTTGGTCACTTGGGTAAATATTCTTTCAACAAGTTCTGAATCTGCCGCTCCTACGGTGTCAGCGATGGAAATCACAGAAGGGGAGAGGCGATCCTGAATTGACCTTACCCATTTGACAGGCATGTCCTCATTCCAGTCATCTCCATATGGGTTGCCAAATCCCATACTGAGGTAAACCACCAAGCCCTTTCCTGCCTTCGCACAGAGATTAGAAACAATTTCCAAACGCCTCCAAGCCTCTTTCATGTCAGCCTGGGTGTTACGTTTTTGAAATGTAGGGGAGATGCTCAGGGGGAATCCCAAATCTGAAACTGACTGAAACGCCAAGGCCTCCTTGGCACCACGTTCGTTGGCGACAATGACCAAACCCCGAGTGACGGTCTGTTCCCAAATGCCCTCGGCCTCCAATTGAGCCAAAACCTGTCCCGTGTCGGCCATTGCAGGAATGGCCTTGGGAGATACAAAGCTCCCCATATCCAACGTGTCAAAACCGACGCGCAACAAAGTCCGATAGTACGCAAGCTTGTCCTCAGTGGTGATGGGATGCGGCCATCCTTGGATGGCATCTCTTGGGCATTCAACAAGGTGCAATCGCGAATTGGGCTTCATGACTGAAAAGTACATGGAATACCGCTCCGATTGAAACCTTGTCTGATGGGTTTACGTAGGGTAGGGAGACATTGAACCACCACATCTTTTTTCTCATGAAACTCGATACCTTCAATCGACTGCCCCTCGATCAAAAAACGTCCTACATGTGGGACCACGGCGTATGTCTGGCACAGCGTATCGTTGAGAACCGCTATATCCTTTGCATTTTTGAAGTGAATGGTTTTTTTGTCGAGGCCATTTATTCTCGTCGCAACAATCGCGTCAATGCAATCCTTCCCATTGCAGACATTCCAGAGTGGGAAGGTTACGTGGATCAGGTGCTCACCAACTTGTTGAAGCTGAATTGATTTCACGCCACGGCATCCGGTGACTGATTGAATTGAATTTCTTTTTTTGGGTCCAAATCTCTATAGGAGGTGGGGCCCATATTTTTTGTCCTACTCGTGCACCATGAGCACACCAAAATTCACGAGGTCCTTCTAATCCGAGCATGCCGGGAGCGTTCAAAACCTGATCATCGTCATTTCCAAAAGTCCAACTGCGCCACGCGTATCCATCCGTCACGGCAAAAGTGCCAGATGTTCCGCGCAAATGATACCATTCCACCGTTGCCTTCGTAGCCTGTTGATGTGTCAGCCAGATGCCCTGTACCAGGCAGATGAAACAAAATGACGACCAAAACAAGGCACGCCGATCGGCTGGGACAAAGTGCAAGGCCCAACGAAGGGAGAAAGGCAGCAAGAAAACAAATCCGATTTTTCCCCCAAGCCAGAACGTGCTCAAGCTGACACCTGGCACATCCGAAAATTTCATTCCAATCGACGCCAGATTGGCCAAACCGTGCAGTGTCCACGTTGCAACGCAAGGCACACCTATCAAGCATCCAATCACCGCCAGACCCAAGAGCAGCATCATTGGCCCGGCAAC
>DCBH01000061.1 GCA_002313415.1 Flavobacteriales bacterium UBA1112 | reverse complement strand
GAACGAAAAATGAACGCGGAAAAAACCTTCCCTTTCCCTCCCCAAAGAAAAAGAATGACTGACATGACACGATGAAACCCAACTTCAGCAGCGCGTTCAATGTCAACTCAAGCTCAAATGATCGATGACGTCGCGGCAAGTGGCCCATTTGCCTTCGATAGACGTCAAATGATGGCCGTGCCATGGTCTCGTTTCAAGAGCATTCGTGACTCCCAACAGTCCCAAAACTTGAGCTCCGAAAAAGGCTGCCAGATGCATGGCACCACTGTCATTCGTGACCACGTGGTCTGCCTCGCGCATGATGGCTGCGGTGACGGAAAGAGATTCTGAAATCACCGGGGTCCCCGGAAATTCTTTTTTAAATCGCGCCACATCTTGAGGTGCAACAAGGCCGAGCAACGGCTTGTCTCGATAATCTGACACGAAATGCCTCCAATGGGGCCATTCTTTGTTTTGGCCTTGATGCAGATTGGTCGCGAACGGACAAAAAACCACAAAGGGCCCATCAAAATGTGCTTTCAAGACGCCTTTTGCCTTTTGGCAACTCAAATCACTCAATGGAATGAAATCTTGGGGGATTTGCTTGGTATGGTCGTTGCCAAAAAATGACCGGCCCAGGTCGTGGTACTGTTCTACACGGTGGCGTTCAGCATCCTGACGAACTCGCTCCGAACACATGAAGTGTTGACCCACTGAAGACACGTTCGCCAATTTTGTCGGAATCAACGCCGAGAAGGAGGAGGGGCAGAGGATGACGTGCGTAAAAGATTCCTGGCGGTATTGACGGCACATGTGCAGATGCTCTCTGATTTGCGGACTGCCAATCACAGAAAACCGTGTGGCAGAAAAAATATCTGACACCCATGGATGTCCAAAGCACGTAAAATCAATCCCAGCACTGTCCAATTGCACGAGCAAGGGGTATGTCATCAAGGTGTCTCCCAACCAATTGGGCAAACGGATGGCCAGCTTCAAGTGTGATTCAATGTTGGACAAGGATGCAGCTCTTTTCAAGATTTAAACCACCGCTGAAAGTATGGTTGACAGGTCTTCTTTTCTGTTTAACACATCATCAAATGTGAATTTCCTTAAATCTCACTCACGATTTCGTTCAATTGTCAAAGCAATCGGCGAGCCGCTCAGCCTCCGCCACGACGTGAGTGATGGCCACCCCTGTGGCTCCCCACCCGACGTATGTGTGGTCCAATGATGCCTCGCTCATTGCCTTGCTCATTTTTGACATGTAGCCTGGCGGGAACCTGGGAATCTGACGGGTTCCAACCATCGAGAACATGACAGGGTTTGGGGCGATCAATTGCTCCGCACAGGACAGCACGGACTCTTCGGCGCCATCCCACCTATCATGTGGAACCATAAGCCTGAAAAGTCTGTGGTTTTCGGGGCAGCGCCTGGAGTGATGGATGTCGCTCTCGTTCAGAACACCGCTTATGGGCAAGGTCGAATCGGGAATCAAAGTGCCATATCCCAGAGGCAAGTGGCTCACCTGATCTCGATGAAAGCCTATTGCAAAAATGGAAAGCTCTGTTGCCTGTTCTTTCTCGAGGTGGCCTGGCGCCGACCAAATGACGGCGGATGGCGGCACGTCGTTTTGCTTTGCGACAGTTGCCACATCCTTGGCCTCGACATTCAATCTCACCGTCACGTTGTTCGTCTCATTCAATTTCTCCGCGAGCGTTTGCACCAGCATCTGCATGCCACCTTCCAGGGATGCGATCGAACCTCGTTTGGGAACAAACAAGGGATATGAAGCTTTGATTTTGCGCCGCAATCTCCACTTGGACAGGGTGGGACCAGTACCAAATTTTGTCAGAGATGGAACCAAAAAGTCCGCATCCACATTTGCCGCCACATCATTCACAATGCCGAGACAAAAAGCGTCTGCAATCTGTGGATGTGGAATTGCATTTGCCACAGACTGCCCTCCCAATCTCGACTTGACAATGGCCCTCCAAAGCCGCAAGGGTCCGATTTTCAAAAGAGACAATGCTGAAAGTTGATGTGGTTTTCCGTCGAGCAAAACCCAGCGAGCATTTGCTTTGGGATTGGAGGACTTGAAGCCTTTGGATAAGCCCAAATCATCCACCAGTCGCCAAAACGCCGGATGAGGTCGAGTCGCATTCACCGCCACGTCGCACACCCAGTCACCTTCGCGCCAGGTGTCAATCACTCCTCCCAATCGGTTGCCTTGTTCAAGGACAACAATCTCGATGTCTGGTCTCTTGTTGGCCATTCGATACGCACAACACATGCCAGACAAGCCACCCCCCACGATGACGACGCGTGACGCCTTGCTCAAGTCCTTGTGAACGAGCAAAGGGCGCCGCATTTCTTCGCCGTAGCGTATCCAATCTGACTCTTTTGTGCGCATATCTTATTTCGTGGCTAAATGTATTGGGCCAAAGGCACTGCATTGGCTGTTGGACACATGCAAAAGTCCTCTTTCAATCACAGGGACAAAGATGAAAACAGGATTCAAGAATACACTGCAATCCAAACCTATCAGTTGTTAATGGAGGATTGACATGGTCATTCGGATTTCAAAGCCCTCCGACTTCACCCTCTCAAAAGCTTTTCAAGACAATGGGCGGTGCCTTCTTGTCTGTCCCGCGCTCGTATTTGCAATGGTCTTCAGTTATACGAAAGCTGCGATCTATGGTGCATATCTCTCCCTCATCGTCGAGGCCGACAGCTACGAAATTTCCTGTAGTAAGAAAAAACACACCACGCTCTGAGTCTGGCGTGATGTAGTCGTATGGGATAAGATCTTCCAATGACCTGCGAAACACCATATACATATCTGCTTTTTGAGTGCTTGTAATATGTTGTTCAAACAGACACGGTATGCTTGAAACCAATGAGTCTTTGATTGGTCCGAGATAAAACTCAAACTCCTCGTATTTCCCGTTTTCGTCTTGACCAAAGGCGTTGGTGCTCAACATCATGAGACACGCTATCATAGAAACTACAGAAGGAGGGTACAAAGTCGTTATCGCATCACACACTTTATTCAGGAACAATGACATGCCTTTGAAACG
>DCBH01000009.1 GCA_002313415.1 Flavobacteriales bacterium UBA1112 | reverse complement strand
GTTAATTTCGCATCACCACTTTTTTAAAATGAGCAACATGGCCCGCACCGTTTACATTGTTTCTGCCGTAAGAACACCCATGGGGAGTTTCCTGGGATCTTTATCTACCATTTCTGCTCCCAAACTTGGAGCCGCGGCCATTCAAGGTGCCATTTCTGCAGCATCCATGTCCCCTGAAGACGTGGATGAAGTTTACATGGGACATGTATTGCAAGCAGGAGTTGGTCAAGCTCCAGCCCGACAGGCAGCCATGGCGGCAGGGCTAGGCCAGAATGTGCCATGCACCACAGTCAACAAGGTTTGTTCCAGTGGCATGAAGTCCATTGCACTTGGCGCTCAAGCCATTGCTGGAGGTGATGCAGAAGTGGTCGTGGCAGGAGGCATGGAAAACATGAGCATGGTGCCTCATTATCTCGATGGACGACATGGTTCCAAATTTGGAAACATCAAGATTCAAGATGGCATGTTGCTCGATGGGTTGACCGATGTGTACAACGCAACACACATGGGCAATTGCGCTGAGCTGTGTGCCAAGGAGAAAAACATTTCGAGAGAGGAACAGGACAATTTTGCAGTTGAGAGTTATCGTCGAGCTACAGAGGCGTGGGACTCTGGTAAATTTGATGCAGAGGTTGTCCCTGTGTCGGTCCCACAAAGAAGGGGAGACGATGTCATTGTCGATTGTGATGAGGAATACCGCAACGTAAAATTGGATAAAATCCCCACGTTGCGGCCGGCATTTGACCGGGAGGGGACGGTTACTGCGGCCAACGCTTCCACTCTAAACGATGGCGCGAGTGCTTTGGTTTTGGCATCTGAAGATGCTGTCTCCAAACACGGGCTCAAACCGCTTGCCAAAATTTTGTCGACAGCAGATGCAGCACAGGCCCCTGAGTGGTTCACCACAGCGCCGTCACTTGCCTTGCCCAAAGCTCTCAAGAAGGCAGGGATTTCGAAGGAAGACATCGATTTGTGGGAATTGAATGAAGCTTTTAGTGTTGTAGGCATTGCCAACAACAAAGAATTGGGATTAGATGTGTCGTGTGTGAATGTGCACGGTGGGGCCGTGGCCTTGGGACACCCACTTGGCTCAAGTGGCTCTCGCATCGTAGTTACTCTGATTCACGCGCTAAAGGATCGTGGTTTGACAACGGGAGCAGCAGGCATTTGCAATGGTGGAGGTGGTGCTTCTGCCTTGATTCTCAGTCTGGTCTAAGCATGTCTCGCGCATTGGGTGAGGCTTGGGCACATCTCAGTCATGTTCCCCTTCGTGCGTCGGCTTCTGACCGTTCCGAATGTGTCAATGAGGTTCTGGCAGGCGAAACGGTCATCGAACTTGATCTTGGGGACAAAGACTGGGTCCAAGTTCGATTGCCCGATGGCTATGAGGGATGGATGGATCGCCGACAACTCAAACCCGTCACAACGCTTTGGCAGGGAATGCCCATCCGCTTATCCACAGCAAGCATTTGGGTTGGTGTTGCAGGAGGGTGGTTGCCAGCGGGCGCTGTCGTTCGTAAACATCACGACAGTTGGTTTTTAGGTGAACAACAAATCGAAACAAGCGATAAGCCGCCTGCACCGTACAAAGGAGACATGTGGGACTGGTGCAACACCATGCTCGGTGTGCCATATCACTGGGGCGGGCGATGCAGCTGGGGGCTCGATTGTAGTGGAATGACAGCCCTGGCTGCGGCACTTACTGGCAAGGTAGTACCTCGAGATGCTTCGCATCAATTTGACTGTGGACTTGACATACCCACAGACCAAATACGCAAGGATGATGTGGCTTTTTTCGGCGATGATCCAAAACGCCCTACGCACGTAGGCATTTGCAACGGGGAAGGGCAGGTTGTGCACGCAAGCGGTGAGGTTCGAATCGATGATTTGATCGGACATCATCTCATTCGACAAGACAACCAAGTCACATCACATAAGCTGATTGGAATCAGGAGGTGGAGCTAAATCTCAACTGAAAAAGGTCCGATTCTCCCGAGCCATATCGCGCAAAATGGGGGAGACCCTGTAGCGTTCTTCTCCATAGCGGCTTTGTAGATCATCCAACATGTTGACGAGATCTTTGATGCCCATTGCATCTGCCCAAGACAAAAGACCCTGAGGGTAATTCACGCCCTTCTGCATTGCCATGTCTATGTCTCGCGCGGAAGCCACTTGCCAGAACACGGCATCAGCAGCCTCGTTCATCAACATGGCCAAAATTCGATTGGCAACCCCTTCGGTGGGTTTGCCGTCAATGCCCTGGCGCTGTCCATCTTCGTAAACATAGAAGCCACGATTGCTTTTGCGTCCCAACCAGTTCGCATCAACCAACTGCCTTTGAGTGTGGCTTGGGCGATACCTAGAGTCTCCGTAAAAGGCATTGTGAACCGTAGCCGTTACCGCATAATTCACGTCGTGCCCAATCAAATCCATCAATTCAAAAGGCCCCATGCGGAAACCCTTAGCGCGCATCGATTCATCGATGTCTGGTACAGAAGCCACCCCCTCATCTAAAATTCTCAAAGCCTCACTGTAAAAGGGCCGTGCAACGCGATTCACTATGAACCCAGGGGTATCCCTTGCAAGTGCGGGGGATTTGCCCCAAGCGGTCATTTGTGACACTGCATGAGCTGCCAAACCTGATTGGGTTTGCAACGCTGGAATGACCTCGACAAGTGCCATCAGGGGAGCCGGATTGAAAAAGTGCAAGCCAATCACGCGTTTGGGGAATTTGCATCCACTGGCCAAAGCCGTGACAGAAAGAGAGGAAGTGTTGGT
>DCBH01000126.1 GCA_002313415.1 Flavobacteriales bacterium UBA1112 | reverse complement strand
TGGCCTTTATTTGAAAAGTGGACGCCCGACTTTTTTGCGGAACAATATCCTGAAGATCCTGTCATTTTGTTTGATGCAGCCGTTGAAAACAGCAAGTTGGCCTACACAGAGGGCAAAGAAACCAAGTCCACTTCCCTGGCGGATTTCATACGTTCGATGAAAGAGGGAGGCAAAGATTACGCGCGGTTGTTGCCCCTTCTCGATCAACATCCCGAATTGTTAAATGACATGGATGTGAGCTGGCTGCATGCCGCAGCCAACAATGGCCGAAAAAAGAGCATCAAGCACCAACTTTTTATTGGTGGCCCAAGGACATCTACCTCCATGCATTGCGCCATCGGATCCAATTTGTTCATTCAGGTGCACGGGAGAAAACAGTGGTGGATTTACTCCAACAAAGAAGCGCCTCTCTTGGAGCCCATCGTCGACCGTTCTGTCTTTTTCAGAAGCCAGGCCAACAGCGAAAACCCTGAGGGAATTTTTAAAAAAGCCCGGGGCTGGACTGTGGTTCTTGAGCCGGGCGACATTCTGTACAATCCACCATTTTTTTGGCATCAGGTACGTGGTTTGGACACCAACATCGGTGTGGGATTTAGATGGTTCGCTTTGGAGTCCATCCTCAAAATAAGCATACCTCAATTCATCATGACTCTTACTGCCAGCAACCCTTCTGTGCGACAGGCGAACAAGGTGAAACATAACTTTGCCAAAGTCTATGCTGAATTGCTTGAGAATCAAAAAGCACAAGTAGCAAACAAACCACAATGACACTCGTTCTTCCATCTGCATTGCTTTTGCTGTTGGTGGCCATTGAAGCATTCGTGCTCCGTGTGGTCCAGAGAAAGGACGTGCCTTGGAATCAAGTGGTGTTCAATTTGAACTCGGGCCACACCGTTCTGTGGTTGTTTCGAGGATTGGAAATCGCAGTCTTTCATGCCGTGTACACTCGTTTTGGCCTGGGGTTGGTGAATGACTGGCATCCAATTGCTCAGTTCGGTGTGGCCATGTTGTTCTGGGATTTCTGTTTTTATTGGCTGCATCGATTGCATCACGCTTGGGGCATTCTTTGGGCGGTGCATGTCGTCCATCACGAGGGAGAGCATTTCAGCCTCTCTTTGGGAATCCGAAACAGCTGGTACAGCAGCATCACATCGATTCCATTTTTCCTCGTTCTCGCTTTGATTGGCGTACCTACTGAGGTTTTCATTGCCGTGGGGGGCATTCACTACTTCATTCAGTTTTACAATCACAACGCTCTTGTCAAGAAATCCGGGTTTCTCGAACATGTGATGATTACGCCTTCTCACCACAGAGCCCATCACGGAAGAAATGAACCTTACGTCAATTGCAATTTTGGAGGAACATTGGTCTTATGGGACAAAATGTTTGGGACATTCCAAAAAGAACTGGATCAGATTCCCGTTGAATTTGGGACCTACGATCACGTTCAAACAGACAATGTGTTTTGGGCGAGCAATTTGCCGATTTTGACGTGGCTTGGATTGCCGCATCCCGAGTTTCGCCCTGCGTTAAAGACGTTGAAGGGCTTTTGGATTTGGACAGCGGGCCTGTTGTCTTTTGCCATTTTGCTGTACTACATCCATGCAGAGGCTTTCTGGCCTTCCTTCGACCGGAACGTGCTCTTGGCATATGGAGCTGCAGCGGCCATCGCAATTGGAGGAATGACCGACGGCCGCATGTGGGGAAGGATCACCTGGTCGGCAATCCACTTGATGGTTCTTGGCCTTTGTTTTGAACGGGAGGCTTGGCAAGGCTCTTCCGTCGGCTATGTTGCCGCGGCGGCATTCTTGCATGCTTTGCTGACTTGGAGGAAACAGAGCTGGAACGTGGTATCTGGCTGACCGCATCGAAACCATCCTTCACGCGGACCTAGTTCAGTCCCATGTCATGTCTTCAATCTGAGACACGGATGGTCAAGTGGGTTGAATTTTGAGTAGCTCAGATGCGAGTTGTCATTTGGTGGCGCCCTTTTTTGGGAGCCCCAAAGCCCCCGTGACGCCCCAGAGCCCGAGGCCATACATTCCCAGATCAAACAAGTCAACTTCAAAATGCATCGCCATCCCAACCAGTCCCACCGCAAGACAAACGGGATTGATGTAATGCCAAAACGCATCTTTTGTTCCTGGCTCCTTGGTTTCTTGAATTTCTGACTTGGTCATGATTTTGGATTTCGTGCCCAAAATAGCTTGGGCATCATGTTTTCAGAGATGGGTTCAATGTCGGTGGTGGTGGCACCGTCCAGAAACATGTGTGGTTTTGTTTCTGCACCTGACTCCCGTCGATTTGGCAATGCCAGAGCACTGCGTGGCCTGGGATTTTTTTTGTGTTGACGATGAGCGAACAACGGGCGGTGCAACGCCTTGCCAAAGAGACAGATTGCTCTGGGCCTCGACCCTCTGCTCAGTGGCGTCTGGAAGTCCGGGGAACAAATCAATGCCCAGCCGAGATTCCAAGTCATCGACACTTAAGACGTAGCGGTGCAAACCACCTTGCACTTTTGCCAAATTGGGAGTTAAGAAGGCGATGGCCGAGGTGTCAGAGCCCAAATGAAGGACCGCTTTCCAGCAATACGCAGGAACGCTGACCCTCCCGGAAAGCTTGTGTAAAGTCGTGGGGGAGGGGCCTGTTGTCACGTAGACTTTCCCGTAGTGACGCGCCCAACCTCGAACCTGTCCCTCGATGCTTCTCCACACGCCCCGGTTGAGCGAAGGGGTTTGAGGAACCATGTTGGTCATCAAGAAGCTGTTTGACATTTCCTGCAGGGATGACTTGGAATCGGCGGCAGGCTTCAAATGACCGCGGTCGTACCCTGATCCACGGTATGAGGATGCAGAAGGTGAGCTGCCGGAAATGCGCCTGTCTAGGCGAAAATCATCCGTGCGACTCGCACCGCCAGAGGTTTCGCTGCTTAAGAGTTCATAGTGAACCCACCAGGCTGTTCCACTCGATGTGTTGAAATCAACGAGGTAATTTGAATTGTGCAACATCACTCCAGCCGACGTCGGCTTGTATCTCGCGTCTTGTGCGTCAACGGCAGTCGACATCAACATGCTCAAAGCACAAAAAGAGAGAGAGAGTCGACTCATCATTTTGGAAAGGTATCCGAATGCCCAGTGCAAAAAAACGTCAAATAAACCAATGCACGGTTGCAAGGAGAGCTGATGTTTAAGGCACTGGGGAGGCCTTGAATCCACAGTTATGGAGTTTTCATGGCTTGGTCGAGTAGAAATCAGGGGGGCGTTACAATTTGAGATGGGCAAACAACCTCTTGGTTTTGATGTTCCTGTTGGCATGCGAAAGCCAAAGGCAATAGTGATTGGTGCTGGAGTGAGTGGATTGGCGGTGTCCATTCGATTGGCAGCGAAAGGATATGAGGTTTGCGTCATCGAAGGCAGTGAAACAGTGGGCGGCAAAATTGCGCAGCACGAGGATTCAGGCTTCAGATTTGATCGAGGACCTTCTTTGTTTACGATGCCAGAACTGATGGAAGAATTGGACGCCTTGGTTCCGTTGGACCTTCCTGGACGGCCCCGTCCCTTCAAGTATTCAAAACTGGATCGCAGCACCCACTATTTCTGGGAAGATGAGAAAGGCCCGCTGATTGCGTGGTCTGACTCCAAGCGTTTTGCCTCAGAAATTGACAGCAGATGGGGTGTTCCAGCTGAAAAAACGTTGAAGCACCTTCGTCTGAGCAAGGACATCTTTGAGTTGACGCGAGGGGTGTTTTTGGAAAAGTCTCTTCACAAATTCAAAACCTATTGGTCCAAGGAACTCAGGCGATTGCTTGTAAACCTCTGGAAGGTGCCACTCTTGGGAACGATGTCTCAATTCAATGCCCGACGCCTGATGCACCCCAAACTGGAACAGGTGTTCAATCGGTATGCGACTTACAACGGAAGTGATCCCCATCGTGCGCCAGCAATGTTGCACGCCATTCCACATCTCGAACATGGAATCGGAGCATTTCTACCTTTGGCTGGAATGAGGGCCATTCCCGAGCATTTGGAACAGTTGGCGCGGGCAATCGGGGTTGAGATTCGAACGGGCAGTGCAGTCCAAAAAATATTGCATCGAAACGGCAAGATTTCTGGCGTGTTGGATGCATCCGGGTCGGAGCATTTCGCCGAGGTCGTCGTGAGTAACGCAGACGTTCACCTCACGTATCAACATCTCTTGAAAGATGTGCCAAGTCCCAAACGAATCGTGCAACAAGAGCGCTCGACGTCAGGCCTAAGTTTTTATTGGGGCGTGAAGGGAACGCACCCTGAGTTGGGGCTGCACAACATTTTGTTCAGCAAGGATTACCGCTCTGAATTTGAAATGCTCTCAGGGGGCAGCAAACCCGGTTCTGACCCCACAGTTTACATCAACATCACAAGCAAGGAAATTTCGTCCGACGCGCCAGAGAATTGTGAAAACTGGTTTATCCTCGTGAATGTGGCGGCGGAACCCGAGTATTGGACAGAAACAGCCATTGAAGAAGCACGGGAAGTTGTCCTGGCGAAAATCACAAGAACCCTAGGATTCCGGCCAGACATCCAGTGTGAGCAAGTCCTGACACCAAGGACCATTGAAGCAACCACGGGTTCTTGGAAAGGGGCATTGTACGGCGCATCCAGCAATTCCGTTTCAGCCGCTTTCTTCCGGCACAGGAACCAATCCAAAGATGTGGATGGCCTCTTTTTTTGTGGAGGCAGTGTCCACCCAGGAGGAGGAATTCCATTGTGTTTGATGGGTGCCAAAATTGTGGACGGCTTGGTTGGGATTCCCGCAGAGCCCGTGCGACTTCGCGCTTCTTGACCTCGACGGCCAAGCTGACAATGTTGATTTGATTGTGACCATGAATAAAGTCGTTTTCAAAAGACGTCCTTCAAGGAAAGAATTTACTTCCTGAGCGTACCTTGTTCCAACCTTAAAAACACTTACGATCATGGAGAATGAAATGTTGATTCCTGTAATACTTGCCGGCGTATTTACCGCGATGGCGATGGCTGGCGTGGCGACCCAAAAAGGATTTTACGTCCGATTGGGATACTTTCTTTTTGGAGGAATGGTCATGACCTTTAATCTGCTTGGTTTGGCTTCAGGTGAGGGCGGGATGGTAGAAGTTATGTCCGTTGGCATGTTTGCATGTCAAACGATAATTATGTACCCGTGGATTCCTGAAGAAATTGACTTTTCTCACCAAGCCATTCGCACATTGGCATTGCGACTAACAATCACCGTATTCATTATCAACGCAACTGCGACATGGTTGATTCTGACGATGCCTGATTTTCCTCAGCTGCTTGCCGGTTTCCATGGAATTCTATCTATCATCATGTTGATGCGTATTGCCATGGTCTTGAAAGGCGGAGTTGCAAAGACATAGTCGAGATTTTCTGGACCGAAAAAAGGCGAGCCGAGCTCGCCTTTTTTTGTTGCTGATGTCAAGTCAAAAGGAAATCTTACACCCGATTGACTTCATAGATTTCGTAGCCTTCCATCACGGCATCAAAGACGGGCTTTGACACTTGGTTGGAACCGTCCAAAAAGGAATGCAACGCATCCATGTCGTGAACTGAGATTTTGAACATGACTTTTCTTTGGTCCGGGGCGACCGTTCCAATGGTTTTGCTCAGATCAGCGATTTTCTTCCTTTCAGCAATTCCCTCATCAGACTGCATGAAACCCATGAATTTTGGGAATTGTCCCTCTTTGATTTTTCCGACGACCAATATGTCTTTCATTTCTTTTTTTGTGGCTAAAGGAACGCACGAAAGCCTTTCGGTCGTGCCACTCAGGAATAGAAAGTCCACTTTTCTTGAGATGAAATGACTGACACGCTGGCGGGCACCATTTGCGACACCCCGAGGAATGTCAGGTCAATTCAAGTGATACTCCGATTTAGAACGCCTCTCCAATGAAGAAATAGATGCCTTGACCTTCAGCGGTAAAGGCGATATCCAATCGAGTGTAAATGTCTTTTTCAGGGAAAATCAAAAACCGAAGTCCTGCTCCACCAGCTGGCAAAAATTGCCTCCAATCAAAAGAAAAATCGTCACCAAAGACTTGCCCCATCGCCATGAACACACTTGC